>JAQUXG010000025.1 GCA_028692515.1 Kiritimatiellales bacterium
ACGCTCCTAAAGCGCTGGTGGAAAAAAAGTTCGCCAAAGATATGGCCGCCGATTTGAAGGATCGCGTCGTTCCGAAGTTTTTCCACGAAGCCGTCGCGCAGGAAAAAATTAAAGTCGTCGCCGTAGTGGATGTCAGCGAGCCGGAAGTGGCTGACGGGAAACCGCTTAAATTTGAAGTAACCGTCGACGTTCCGCCGGAATTTAAACTGCCGAAATACGAAGGCATTGCCATCAAGGCCGAGAAGACCGACGTTTCCGAAAAACAGGTTGAAGAAACCGTCCAGAGTATTCTGCGCCAGCACGCGACCTACGAAGATGTCGCCGGCCGCGCCGCCAAAGAAAAGGACATGGTGCAGGTGTCTTATGAGTCCACCATCGACGGTCAGCCGCTCGAAGAAAAAGTTCCACAGGCGCGCGGCATGGGCAAAGGAAACGGCTACTGGATCACTTGCGACGAAGAATCGTTCCTGCCCGGTATGGGGAAAGCGCTGATCGGTTCGAAGATCGGTGACAAAAAAGACGTCACCGTTAAATTTCCGCAAGGCTTCATTGTTAAAGAGCTGGCCGGCATGAAGGCCGAATTCAAGGTGGAAGTCACCGGTATGCGCGAAACCAAGCTGCCGGAAATGAACGAAGAATTTTTGAAACAGCTTCGCGTTGAATCCGAAGAGGAACTGCGCAAGAACATCCGCATGCACATGGAAGAGTCCGCGAAGGACAAAGAGAAGGGCCGCCAGCAGGACGCCGTTTGTGAATTCCTGCTCGGCAAAACCAAGCTCGACGTGCCGGAAAGCGCTGTGAAAGAACAGGCCCGCAACGTGATGTACGATATGGCCCGCCAGCGCATGATGAGCGGCATGAGTCAGGATCAGATCAAAGCACAGACCGGCGATATGATGAAAGAAGCTCAGACCAAAGCCGAAGAGCAGGTCAAACTGCGCTACATCATTATGGCGATTGCCGACGAAGAAAAAATCACCGTTGCCGATCAGGACGTTTCCGAAGAAGTCGTTCGTATGGCCGTTCAGCAACGTCGCGATGCCGCCGAATACCGCAAAGAGCTTGAAAAAGAAGGCCATCTGGAATCGGTCGGCGACCAGCTTCGCTTCGGAAAAACCGTTGAGTTCCTGCTCGAAAAAGCCAAAATCAAGTAAGTTACCGGTTGTCAGTTAACAGGAATCGGTTAACTGGAGGATTAAAATGAAAGAGATGGCACAAATGCTTATTCCAATGGTTGTTGAACAGACAGGTCGCGGCGAACGGTCGTATGACATTTACTCACGCCTGCTCAAAGAGCGGATCATTTTCCTCGGCACAGAAATTAACGATGACGTGAGCAATCTCATTATTGCGCAGCTGCTGTTCCTGCAGAGCGAAGATGCCGAGAAAGACATCAGCATGTACATTAACTCACCCGGCGGTGTCGTCACTGCCGGCATGGCGATTTATGACACCATGCAGTTCGTGAAATGTCCGATCACCACCTATTGCATGGGTCAGGCCGCCAGCATGGGCGCTGTTCTGCTGGCCGCGGGAGCTAAAGGCAAACGCTTTGCGCTGCCCAACGCGCGCATCATGATCCATCAGCCGCTCGGCGGCTCACAGGGTCAGGCCACCGATATCGAAATCCAGACCAAAGAAATTCTCCGCATGAAAAAGCGGCTGAATGAAATTCTGGCCGACCATACCGGCAAGCCGCTCAAAACGATCGAAAAAGACACCGACCGCGACTTTTTCATGTCCGCCGAAGAAGCCGTTAAATACGGCCTCGTCGACGAAGTGGTCACGAAAAAGCTATAGTTTTTTTTTGGTTCAGAGTTCAGCGTTCGGGGTTCAGGGTTCGAAGTGGGGAGAGGCACGTTGAAGATAGAGCGATTTGAGGATATCGAGGGCTGGCAGCTCGGGCGAAAACTGGCAAACCAAATCTATGATTTGACGGCTTGCGGATTGTTTGCTGCAGATTTTGGATTGAAGGATCAGATTCAGCGGGCTGCCGGATCCATCATGCACAACATCGCTGAAGGCTTTGATTCTGGAACAAATCCGGAATTTGTACGATTTCTTGGCTATTCCAAGCGCTCCTGCACAGAGGTGCAGAGTGAACTTTATTTGGCATTAGATAGAGGATATATTTCCCAAACGAAATTTGAAGTGGCATACAAGCTGGCGGGAGAGGCGAAAGCCGTTGTCGGCGGATTTATTCATTACTTGAGAAATCATCCAAAACCCTGAACTCTGAACCCCGAACTCCGAACTTATGAATAAACAGCCTCGTAAACCCGTCTGCTCCTTTTGCGGAAAAACCGAAAAAGACACCCAAAGCCTGATCGCCGGTCCGGACGGCATCTGCATTTGCGACGAATGCGTCGAACTTTGCGGAGCCATGATCACCCAGCAGGGTCAGCACGGAAAACCCAGTGCTGCCGCCATCAAAGTACTCAAGCCGCACGAAATCAAAGCGCATCTCGACGAATACGTTATCGGGCAGGAGCACGCCAAGAAAGTGCTCTCCGTCGCGGTTCACAACCACTATAAGCGGCTGACCGACACCACTGCCAAAGACGACGGTGTCGAGCTCGAAAAGAGTAACGTCCTGCTCATCGGTCCAACCGGCTCTGGAAAAACCCTGCTGGCCAAAACGCTTGCGCGCATTCTCGACGTGCCGTACGCCATCACCGATGCCACCACCGTCACCGAAGCCGGCTACGTCGGCGAAGACGTCGAAAGCATTCTGCTCGCGCTGTTGCAGAATGCCAACCACGACGTTAAACGCGCCGAGCGCGGCATCGTCTATATCGACGAAATCGACAAAATTTCCCGCAAAACCGACAACGTCTCCATCACGCGTGACGTCTCCGGCGAAGGCGTTCAGCAGGCTCTGCTGAAAATCATCGAAGGCACCATCGCCAGTGTTCCGCCCAAAGGCGGACGCAAGCACCCGCAAGAGGAATACATCAAACTCGACACGAGCAATATTCTCTTCATCTGCGGCGGCGCATTCGTAGGGATCGATGAAATCATCAAACGCCGCAGCGACAAAAAGGTACTCGGCTTCGGCGCGACCACCGAAAAAGTTTCCGAGGATTGGACGCCCGAAACCATGAACGTCGAGCCGGAAGACCTGCTCAAGTATGGTTTGATTCCGGAATTTATCGGCCGCATTCCGCTGGTCGTTCAGCTTCAGGAACTTTCCGAAGACGATCTCATTCACATTTTGACTCAGCCGAAAAACTCCATGATCAAGCAGTACAAAAAACTGCTTGCCATGGATGACGTCGAGCTGGAATTTGATGATGACGCGTTGCGCTCGCTCGCCAAAATGGCGTTGAAACGCAAAACCGGTGCCCGCGGACTGCGCGCCATCCTTGAGCATCTTATGCTCGACGTCATGTACGAAGTGCCGCAGCGCAATGATATTACGAATTGCCGCATCACTAAAGACGTTGTCGAAGGCCGCGCCCATCCCATCGAACTCGGCGACTTGAAAAAGAAGTCGGCTTGAGAATTTAACAGAAGGCCGCGAAGTTCACGAAGGTGGAACGTGACCTCCGGGCGCATTCAGATGCCGCTCGGCCTGTCGCGCTGGAATTCAATAAAGACGGAAGATCGGCATCCACCTGTTTCACATGATCTTAGCGTTCGACTCGCTTCGCCGTTTTGTTACACTTCGGGCATGAAAACCGCCGGAAATTTATATCCTGAACTGGATAAAAGCGTCCTTTCCGTTGGCTGGGTAAATGAGCCTGACGAACCGGCTTATTGGCACGCCAGAACGTTCGACGAACGCTGGCGGGCTATTGAAATTAATCGCAGTGTGGTTTATGGCTATGGAAACAATCCCCCTCGATTTCAACGAGTTCTTGAGACTGCTTAACGCTGAAGGCGTTGAATATCTCCTGATCGGCGGATACGCCGTTGGACATTACGGCTTTCCCCGTGCGACCGCAGATATGGATATCTGGATCGCCATCCATCCCGACACGGCAAAACGAATGGTCTCAACGCTTCTTAAATTCGGGTTCCGTCCGGATCAGGTTGACGAAGAAACCTTCCTTGAAAAGGGCCGCATTATCCGGATGGGCGTTCCGCCGCTACGCATTGAAGTACTCAACGACATTTCAGGTGTGGAATTTGCAGAGTGTTACAGTCGGCGCAACGTAGTCGAAATTGACGGAACTTCGATCCCGCTGATTAGTTTTGAGGACTTGAAGCGCAACAAAAAGGCCGCCGGACGCTACAAGGATTTAGAGGATTTGGAAAATCTCAAATAGCTTGAGATTTACCTTTTCCAATGTTTGGAAACGTAGACGCGACGCCCTCGTCGCGTTTTTCTTTCAGGGTGGAAGCGGCAAGCTGCCGCTTTTGGCGGGAGAGACTTTAACAAAATCATGGCCGACAAAATCATTTTTCAGCTGCCGGCGTGATAGCCATAATTCCTCTTACATGTTTTTCACAGTTTGTCAGATAGAATATTTTGCGGTTATTAAGACCGGAAAATAGCTGAAAGACCGGTTGTGGGGAAGGGTTTTCGGAGGGAGAAGTCTACCCACGAATCACACGAATGGGCACGAATCAGAGATGTTCCAAACACTGGGAATTCTGGTCTTAAAAATTCGAGTTAATTCGTGAGATTCGTGGGCGATTTACAGATTGTCAGAGCTGATGCCTGATCCCTTTCTCCTGATTCCTGATCTTACAGATCGTCTGAGCTGATGCCTAGAATCTCGAGGACGCGGGTAAGGTCTTCGTTGTTGTAGTAGTCGATCTGGATGGAACCTTTGACTTTTTTGCCGTTGGAGAGCGTTTTTGTGCTGCTGATGTGTACCGCCGTACCGAAGTGCTGGTGCAGTTTTTCGGAGAGGTGGCGGACATAATCAATCGGCAGATCCGTTTTTTCGGCGCGCGGCTTTTTGGTTGGTTTTTTGAGGCGTTCGATGATTTTTTCCAGGGCCCGGACAGAGAGTCCTTCGCGGATGACGCGCTGAGCGAGCAGTTCCCGTTCCGCGATGATATCTACGCCGAGCAGCACTTTGCCGTGTCCGGCTGAGATCTGTCCGCCTTCGAGCATTTTTTTGATGCCGGTAGACAGATCAAGCAGGCGGAGCATGTTGGCGACGCTGGCGCGGGCTTTGCCGACGCGCTTGGCGATTTCGTCCTGCGTAAGGTCAAACTTGTCGGCGAGTTCGCGGTAGCCTTCCGCCTCTTCCATGATGTTGAGGTCGTCGCGCTGTAAGTTTTCGATGAGGGCAATTTCGAGCGCTTCCTGATCGCCGATGTCGAGCAGGATGACCGGCACTTCGGGCAGGTTGGCGGCTTTGGCGGCGCGCAGGCGGCGCTCCCCGGCGATCAGTTCAAAATGTTTTTCTTTCTGGCGGACGAGCAGGGGCTGGAGAATGCCGTGTTCTTTGACCGAGGCGACCAGTTCGTTGAGCGCCTGTTCGCGGAAGACGCGGCGCGGCTGCATTGGATTGACCTTAATGCGCCCGACGGCAATTTTTGTGATACCGCTATTATCCGGAGCCGGAGCGTCCATGACGGGAGCCGTAACCTTTTTTTCCTGAATGAGCGCATCGAGCCCGCGACCTAAACCCATTTTTTTTGCCATCTTCTACCTCATTTTAACTGCCAGCCATTGGCATGAATAAAGAGTTTTTAACAGAAGGAAACGAAGGTGGCGAAGGAGAAATCGCAACTTCGTTCTCTTTATTGTCTCCGGCGATCTAGTTGTAGTCACGATCCACTTGTCGCGCCATAGCCGTAGGCGACGGCAGAGGATCGCGGAGGCGGGCTCACGGAACCCGCCCTACAAAGAATAAAGTTTTTCGATGTACAGTTTGGCGCTGTCGCTCCACAGGAAGCGGGCTTCGGCGGCGGCGTCACAGATTTTTTTCCAATGTTCGGAATTTTCGCTGTGCAGCTTGAGCGCATCCGCCAGCGCGGCGGCCATATTGTCGACTTGTTCGCTGAGCGTGGCCCCTTCAAAGCCGAATCCATTGATGCCGGGCTGGACAGTGTCGCGCAATCCGCCGGTGCGATGGACGAGGCAGGGCTGGCCGTCGCGCATGGCGAGCATTTGGCCGATGCCGCACGGCTCGAAGGAGCTGGGAATGAGGAAGAGGTCGCCGGAGGCGTAGCGCGCGTCAGACAGGCCGGCGGCGTAGCTGTTGAGGAAAAGAAAATTGCTGTGCGTGGCGGCGGCTTGGGTGAGAAAGATTTCTGTTTCGCGGTCGCCGGTGCCGAGCAGAATATAGAGGCCTTTCGGGCCGATGGTATTGAGAATTTTTTCGAGTCCGGTGACACCGTCAGAGCCGGGCGCTTTCATCAGGAGCATCTTCTGGTCGACGACGCGGCTGATGCTGGTGGCGATGACCGTCGGTTTGCTGCGCGCGTTTTGCAGTTTTTCCAATGTTTGGAAAGCGGTGAAGTCGGCGAAGGAGAGGGTGGTTTTCCGAGAGGCCCAGCAGACGGCCTCCGCCTTAATCTTTGCGAGCAGATCTTTGGCCCCGAGTTTTACGGGCCGTGCGGCGGGATATTCACATCCGTTGAGGATGCCGTGCAGACGGCCTTCGGACATGGCGCGTTGCAGGTCGCGATCAAGTCCTTCGCCACCGAAGAATTGCGGCGGGCGGCTGGGCTCGAGAATTTCTTCCGCGTAGGAGGGCGAAACGGCATGTACCGCGTCGGCCAGCCGGATTCCGATGGCCATGGGGTTGATACAGTCGATCCAGCGCGGGTCGCTCAGTTCGCCGGGAATTTCATCGCCGAAGTTGATGTCCGGATACCAGCTTTCGAGCGAGGAGCGGTCGCCGCTGATCGGGCGGATGCCCTGCAGGGCCAGGTTGTGGATGGTGTAAACGGTGCGGAGGTTTTTCAGTGCGGTGGCGGCCGGGTCATATTTCCTTAAGAGGAGCATGAGGGCGGCGTGCCAGTCGTGAAGATGAAGAACGTCGAGCGGGCCGAATAGATTTTCTTGCACGGCGGCGGCGACGGCGGCGCAGAAACAGGCGAATTTGGTGGCGTCGGTTGCAAAGGGGCGGCCGAGCGGGTCGTTGCTGTAGATATCGTATTGTTCCCGTTCGGCGTTGTAACTTAGAAAAGCGGGATGATCGATGACGTAGTGCGTCGAGCGCGCAGCCTCTTCGGTGCGCGGTCGAACTTTGTATAGGGCGGCATGATCCGGATGGCCGGCAAATGAAAAATGAAGGGTCGCAACACGGGTGGCACCGCCAAGTTCGTGTAAAAAGCCGTAGGAGGGGGTGATGACGGAGGTTTTGCACCCCTGATCAGCCAATGCGGCGGGGATGTCGCGGATGACATCGCCGATTCCGCCCACTTTACAACGTGAAATGCCGTCATTTTCAGCGGCAACCATCAGAATATTCAGTGGGTGACTCATGAGAAGCACGGTAGCAAAGGCGTTTGCCGGCGGGAAGAAGCATTTTTGAGTTTGAGAATCCAGCATGTCAGCTTAACGAAAACAATATTTAACTGAAAAGCAGTCTATTTTCATAATATCTATAAATTACACATTAAAACAGCCATTGAATTTATTGTAAAAATTTAAAAATCGACTTGATCGTGCCAAAAACAGTGCTAAATTTTGTGAAGATTTTTCAGGCGAATAGATTTTAAGGAGAAAATAATGGACAAAACGGTTATGGACGGCGGGCAGGCGCTGATTAAGTGTCTGGAGGCTGAAGGCGTTGAGTATATCTTCGGATATTCCGGCGGATCGGTCATTCCGATCTTCGATGCGATGATCACGACTCCCAGCAACATTAAGTTTGTTCTGGTTCGTCATGAGCAGGGTGCCGCGCATATGGCCGACGGCTACGCCCGCGCCACCGGCAAGCCCGCTGTTGTTCTCGTCACCAGCGGCCCCGGCGCCACCAACGTCATTACCGGTATTATGACCGCGCAAATGGACTCTGTTCCCATGATCTGTCTGACCGGACAGTCCGTTTCGTGGATGATCGGTAAAGACGCGTTTCAGGAAGCGGATATTTTCGGCATGACCATGCCGGTTGTTAAGCACAGCTATCTGCTGAAATCCACCAATGAAATTCCGCGTGTCATTCGCGAGGCGTTTCATATTTCCACCACCGGTCGTCCCGGCCCGGTTCTCATTGATATTCCCAAAGACATGAGTGCCGGTGCGTTCACCGGCAACCTGCATGCGGAAATGGATATTCCCGGTTATAAGTCGCACGTTGACGAGCTGGATATGGACAAGGTTAAAACGATTGCTGAAGCCATTAGCAAGTCACAGCGGCCTGTCATTCTTGCCGGACACGGCGTAATGATTTCCGGTGCGCACGACGAACTGTTTGCGTTGGCCGAAAAACTGAACGCGCCGGTCACCACCACGCTGCTGGGAAAAGGTATTTTCCCGGAAACACACAACCTGTCGCTGGGCTGGCTCGGCATGCACGGCACAGCTTATGCCAATAAAGCCATGTGCGAATGCGACCTGTTGCTCAACATCGGTTCGCGCTTCGATGACCGTATCATCGGCGACCCGAAATGGTTCTGTAAAGACGCCACCGTCATTCACATCGATATCGACCCGGCGGAAATCGGCAAGATGATTTGCCCGACCTATCACTGCATCGCGGATGCGAAGAAATTCCTCGGCGAGATCATCAACCACGTCGGTAAGCTCAACACGTCTGAGTGGCTCAAAACGATCGACGGCTGGAAGCAGAAATACCCGCTCAAATTCAAACGGCAGGGCAGTCTGAAAATGCAGCACGTCATCGACGAGTTCTATAAACTCTCCAACGGCAAAGCCATCGTCGTCACCGATGTCGGCCAGCATCAGATGTGGGCTGCCCAGTTCTACAAAACCGATGAGCCGAACAACTTTATCAGCTCCGGCGGAGCCGGCACCATGGGCTTCGGTGTTCCCGCCGCCATCGGCGCGCAGTTCGGACGTCCGAAAGACACCGTCATCGCCTTCTGCGGCGACGGCGGTTTCCAGATGACCGAATTTGAACTCGCCACCGCCGCGCTCTATAAACTGCCGATCAAGTTTGTTGTTCTCAACAACCATTATCTCGGCATGGTTCGCCAGTGGCAGGAACTTTTCTATGAAGACCGCACCAGCGGCGTGGATCTCGAGGGCAACCCCGACTTCGTCAAACTGGCCGACGCCTACGGCATCAAAGGCTTCAACCTGCGCCGCCCCGGCGACGCCAAACGCGTCATCAAAGCCGCGCTCGCCTATAACAAAGGCCCGTGTCTCATCAACTGCGAAGTTGAGAAGACCGACAACGTGTTCCCGATGATCCCGGCCGGAAAACCGATTGAAGCCATGATCATCGAAGCGCCGAAAGCAGGCGGTAAGAAGCTCGAAAAACCCACCGGATCAACGTAATCGGTCAAAGGTCGGAAGGTCAAAGGTCCAAAGTCTTTGACTCCCGACATTCAGACTTTAGACTTTTAGACTGTAGACAAAACGGAGTTGAAAAATGATTAATAACAAACCGATTCATACCTTGAGTGTTTACGTCACCAACAAACCCGGCGTTCTGGCCCGCATCGCGCAGACCTTCTCGCGTCGCGGCTATAACATCGAATCGCTTGTCGTCTCGCCCGCCATCGACGGTCATTTCTCGCGTATGACCATCGGCGTCAGCGGCGAAGCCGACGGCCTCGACCAGATCATCCGTCAGGTCAGCAAGCTCATTGACGTTCTGCACTGCACCGACCACACCTTTGACGACGCCGTCGTCAAAGAAATGGGGCTCATCAAAATTTCCGTCAGCGCAGAAGAACGCGGCGAAGCCTTGCAGATTGCCGAACACTTCGGCTGCAAAACCGTCGACCTGACGGAAACGTCAATGATTCTTCAGGCGGTCGGCGATCCGGCCAAACTGGATGCGCTCGTCGAAATGATCGAAAAATTCAGAATCATCGAGCTCGTCCGCACCGGCAAAGTCCTGCTCGCGCGCGGTGCCGAAACGACGTAAGTCAGTTTTTACAGAAGGAAACGAAGACAACAAAGGTTGGGGTTTCGCGTTCAGTCTATCCCGTATCCCCTTCGTTTACCTTCGTTATCTTCTGTTGAAAATATTTTATTCGGTGTGCAGGTGTTTCGAATTTATGAAGACCCTTTTGATTACTTCGCCGCTGTTGCAGCCGAACACGCCGTACGCGGCGACTCCGATTCTGACGGCATGGCTTCGCTCGCAAGGGCAGGAGGCCGTGCAGGCCGATCTCTCGCTCGAACTGCTGCTCAAGCTCTTTTCCGCCGACGGCCTCGCGCAGTTGGATCTCGAAGAAGAATATCGCGGCATTATCGGCGACGTAATAGAATTTTTGCAGGATAAAAATCCGTCCGCCGCCAAACGTTTCGCCAAGCGCGGCGCGCTTCCCGAGGGGCCGCACCTCATCCGCGCCTGGGAGCAGGAAAAACAGTTCCGCTGGAACTTTCGCGGACTCGGCCGCGATGACCGGGCGAGGCATCTGTGCAGTCTCTTCCTCGACGACATCGCCGAAGCCGCCGCGCTACTTGATCCGTACTTCGGCTTTTCCCGCTATGCCGAGCCGCTCGCTGCGAATCTTCCAAACTTTGGAAAATTGCGGGATGCGTTGGAAAATTCTGTGCCGCAACGCAGTTGCTTTTTCCAATGGTTGGAAAAACTGACGGACGAGCAGCTTGCAAAACATAATCCACAGATTGTCGCCATCACCGTTCCGTTTCCCGGTTGTCTGTTCGGTGCATTGGCCATCGCCCGGCGAGTCCATCACACTTGCGCAAGTGTGAAAATCGTGCTGGGCGGCGGCTATGTAAATACCGAGCTGCGTGAGCTGACCGATCCGGCCATTTTTGATTTTGTCGATTTCATCTGTCTCGACAGCGGCATGCTTCCGCTTCTGCGGATCGTCGAAGGCGCGGCACCAGAAAAATATGTGAGAACTTTTGTGCGCGAAAACGGCGTTGTCCGTTTTTACGACTGCGCCGAGGAGCCCGTCGCGCACGATAAACTCCCGCCCCCGGTCTATGACGGACTTCCCATGGATCGCTACTTCGGGCTGTTTGAAGTGCTCAATCCCATTACGCGGCTCTGGTCGGACGGACGCTGGAACAAGCTCGTTCTCTCGCACGGTTGCTGCTGGAGCCGCTGCGCGTTTTGCGACACCTCAATCGACTACATCTGCCGCTACGATCCGGCGCGGCCGGCCACCGTCTGCGACTGGATGGAAGCGGTAATGGCCGAAACCGGTTTTAACGGATTCCACTTTGTCGACGAAGCGTTGCCGCCCGCGCTGCTCGATGGATTGTGCGATGAAATTTTGCGTCGCGGACTGAATGTTGAGTGGTGGGGCAATATCCGTTTTGAAAAACGGCTAACTCAACAGCTGATTGAAAAAATGGCCGCCGCCGGATGTGTCGCTGTCACCGGCGGACTCGAAACCTGCGGCGACCGCACGCTTCAGCTGATGAAAAAGGGCATCACCGTCGAAGGCGCGGAGCAGGTGCTGGCCGATTCTGCCGCTGAGGGCATCATGACGCACGCCTACCTGATGTACGGATTTCCGACGCAGACGCTGGACGAAACGTTCCAGGCGTTGGAAACCGTCCGCCGCCTCATGGAAGAGGGCGTTCTGCATTCGGCGTTCTGGCACCGCTTTGCGCTGACGGCGCACAGCGAAATTGCCCGCGAGCCGGAACGCTTCGGAATCAAGCTTCTGCCGGAAGAGCCGGGTAGTTTTGCCCGTAATGAAATTCCGTTTGAGGGAGAGTTTGACTATGACCTTACCGCCGTCGGCGAAGCGCTCCGCGCCGCCGCCTACAATTATCAGCACGGTATGGGCTTTGATATTCCGGTCGGCGAGTGGCTGAGCTGATTTTCCAAGGTTTGGAAAAATCCGGGAAGAACCGTTCCAGGGATTGGAAGAGGTCGAAGCGGCGAAAACTCGAGAAGGAGCGTGTCGCCGGATACGGTTTTCACGGGTTCTATGCGCCGGGATGCCTCAGCGACAAATACGCCCTTATCCCGACGCAGAATCCTTTGACCGTAGAGATGATCCGGGCGTGGAACGCTACAGCCTGCTGACGTACTGAACATCCAATATTCCAGCGGCCCAACACGGGCCACGCGCTTGTGGCGCTCCTTT
>JAQUXG010000278.1 GCA_028692515.1 Kiritimatiellales bacterium
CACTTATTCCCAACGGATCCGCCTGCGACTTATTTCCTGTTCCGGCGGAATAATGGCCACAGCCAAAATCGGAAACGCTGCCATAAGGATGGTTTTAAGGGCCGGTGTTGCGCCTGCGGCGCTTTCATGTAGTCTCTGTCGTAAATCCCCATCAGAGGTTACCTGTCTTCGCTAACACTTCGTCATGCTAACTTTTGCGAAGCAAAAGTTGGCGGAGGAGGGGGGATTCGAACCCCCGGTACCGGTTTAGGGTACACACGCTTTCCAAGCGAGCTCATTAAACCACTCTGACACCCCTCCAAGTAATTGAGCGCGAAAAACTATCACTTCCTTCAGGGGAAATCAACCGGCAGGGGCGTATTTATTTTTCGTTAAATCCGGATGAATCCTTGCAGGATGAACAATTGGTTATTATGCTCCTATCTACTTGCGAAGTGTTGGCATAACTGAAGGAGAAATGCTGTATGAAATCTCTGTCCGTCTGCATATCCGCCGGGTTAATTATCACTGCCTTGAGCGGGTCGCACCTTGCGCTCGCACAAAGCAACAATCTGACCGATATTTTCGCAGATCTTGGCGAATTGATCCCCGCGCCCACCATTACACCGCCGCCAACCCCTGCGGCTATCCCCGCGCCCGAAGTTATTGCCGCTCCGGCACCGGCGCCGACAATTGTTCCAGAGGTCGCTCCGCCGCTGCCAACGGAAGCTCCCGCGTTTTACCCCGCAACAGCCTCCGACAATATCCCCGTCACCGCCGCGCCAGCTCAGACGTCGGCAACCCCTGTAGATATTGACAGTGCTCTTTCACTCGGCAAGGAAGCCTATGCCGACGGCGACCTGAACGGCGCGCAAAAGTTTTTTGAATCTGTTCTCCACACTGATTCCTACAACAAAGAGGCCATCCGCTGGCTTCACCGCATTGCGGATAAAAAAGCCGGACGCGAAGAAAAAAGCTACAATACAACCCGCACCCGCATGCTGGAAAATGTGCAGGCCGCTTGGAATACCCCGAAGGCCGAGGGCGCACAACCCGAGAGCAGCACCGAAACTCGCGAACCTACGGTAGCTGAACAGCAGGCCGCTGCCCTGCGCGACAAGCTGGACAGCATCCGTATTCCGGCAATCTCCTTTCAAAACGCCGACATCCAGCAGGTCGTGCTGGAACTCTCCGCACTCTGCCGCAAGCTCGATCCGGAACGCAAAGGCGCCAATCTGGTGGTGTTCGGGATCTCCGAAACCGCACTGCCCTCTATTACATTTTCAGGAACGGATCTCTCCGCACGCGAAACGCTGGACATCATCACGCAGATCGCCGGCATGAAATATGAAATCGGCCCCAACATGGTCAGCCTCACGCCGGTCAACTACGAAGCCCCGCAACAGATGGTCTCGGCAGAGTTCGACATCATGCCGTCCGTCGGAACCAAAATGGCGGCGCGCACCGGTGGCGCATCCGGCCTGCTGGACGTGAGCAGCTTCTTCAGCACCGTGCCCTTCCCTCCCGGATCCAGCGCGCAGTACAACCCGGAATTCAATGTGCTGCTGGTGCGTAACGTACCAAAACACATCAAATCGGTGTCCGATTTGCTCGACCGCTACAACCGTAAAGCCGAAGAAGAACGCTCGCGGCAGGTTGAAATCGAAACCAAATTCATTGAAGTCTCCCAAGGTGCGCTTGACGAACTCGGCTTCAACTGGACGATTGGTACCGCCGGACAAAATATTTCCTCCGACACCGTGACCCTGCCCGGTGGACAGCAACTTTTCTCGGATACTCTGCGGACTGGACAGGATGCCTTCGGCTCAGGTGTCAGCACCGCCGGTCGCGCAACTTCATTTAACTCCTATGCAGGATCTGTCGCTGATCCGACCGACTCCGGTCTTGTCGGTGCTGCCGGGGAACTGCTGATTCAGAAAGTAAAAGGCGTTCCGGTTGATCTCGTCATCCGCGCACTTGAACGCACTGCGGGTTCCGATCTGCTCTCCGCACCGAAAATCCTCACCAAGAGCGGCGAAACCGCCTCCATCCACGTCGGCGAAACCCACTGGTACCCGACGGCCTTCGACGTCTCCATCGAACGCTACTCCCAACCCAGCCTGGTTCCGCTCGACTATGCAGAAGAAAAAACCGGTGTGATGCTGGAAGTCACCCCGGAGCTCGATCCGGAAAACGGAACCATCAACATGAAGCTCTCGCCGGAAATCCGCGAACTGGCCGGATTTGACGAACAGCATGTCGGCACGCTCTGGCCATTCTTCTCAAGCGGCGGAAGCAGTGCCAACGCGTTCACTCTGGAGGCGACCGGACTGACTTCCGATGATGTGCAGGATCTGCTGAATAATTCGCAAGGCGCCGCCGACCGGTTGATCGCGCGCCGGCCGATTTTTAAGAGCCGCAAGGTCAACACCTCGGTGACGATTGAAGACGGCAGCACCATCGCCATGGGCGGCCTGATCAAAGAACAGCTCGAAACTTTCAAGGACAGCGTTCCAATCCTTGGAAAAATCCCGATTATCGGTCGGCTCTTCCGTTCGGAAGGCGAAAAGAGTGTGAAGCGCAACCTGCTGATCTTCGTCACCGCCAATCAGGTGGACGCCTCCGGATATAAAAAGAGCTCAAAGTAAACGGCCGG
>JAQUXG010000026.1 GCA_028692515.1 Kiritimatiellales bacterium
GCTCAATGCAATGTCGGGGCCGCATCAGTTGGCGGTCAAGCTGCTGTACGGTTGCGGTCTGCGGATCTCAGAGTGCCTGCGTTTGCGGGTTCAGGATGTGGACTTCGAGATGAAGTCGGTGACGGTGCGCAGCGGCAAGGGAGATAAGGATCGGGTGACGACGTTTCCGCCGAGTTTGCGCGAACCGCTGGAGACGCATTTGAAAAAGGTAAAGGTGCTGCACGAAAAGGATCTGGCGGACGGGTTCGGTGCGGTTTATCTGCCCCATGCGTTGGAGAGAAAATATCCAAATGCCGCCACGGACTGGCGCTGGCAGTATGTTTTTCCAGCTCAAAGCCGATCCGTTGATCCGCGCGCAGGGGTCACCCGGCGACATCATGTTGATCCAAGCCCGGTGAATCAGGCAATCGCTAACGCGGTGCGGATTGCGGGGATTCAGAAGCGGGTGAGTGCGCATACCTTGCGCCATTCGTTTGCAACACACCTGTTGCAACGCGGAACCGATATCCGCACCATTCAAGCCTTACTGGGGCACAATGATGTGCAAACGACGATGATCTACACGCATGTGCTGCAACAGGGCGGAAACGGCGTGGTGAGCCCGCTGGAGGATCTTTAATTTTTTGAGGAAAGAGTGATGGGCCGCAAGGATGTGAAGACGACCGGGATCTATACGCATATGATGAACAAAGACCTCAACGCCGTTCAAAGCCCGCTCGATAGGCTCTAACTTTTCCAGTGTCTGGAAAACGAAAAGGCCGGTTTTCCAAACATTGGAAAAACCGGCCTTCGTTTGTGCGTCAGGTGCGCTTATCCCAGTTTCGGGACATCGACCCACTTGCGTTCTTTCCAGCTCTGCATGCCGAGTTCGGCGAGCTGCACGCCTTTGGCGCCTTCCATGAGAGAGAATTTCCACTCCGTGCCGAGCACGACGTGTTTGATGAACATTTCCCACTGAATCTTGAAGGCGTTGTCGTAAACGATGTTGTTCGGAACATCTTCCCAGCCGCCGAGGAAATCGATGGTCTGCGGGACGTCCGGATTCCAGACCGGTTTCGGCGTGTTGGCCGCGCTCTGGGTTTTGACTTCGCGCAATCCGGCAACAGCGGAACCTTTAGTGCCGTCGACGTGGACGGTGAGCAGGTCGTCGCGGCGTACGCGGGTGCACCAGGAGCTGTTGAACTGAACCATGGTGCCGTCTTCGAGCAGGAACATGGCGTAGGCGGAGTCGTCGGCGGTACACTTGAAGGGCTTGCCGTCTTCGGCGCGGCGCTCGGGCAGGTCGATGCTGCCGTAGGCGACGAGGCTTTTGACGGGGCCGAAGACGTTGTCGATGACATAACGCCAGTGACAGAACATATCGATCATCATGCCGCCGCCGTCTTCGGCGCGGTAGTTCCAGCTCGGGCGCTGGGCGGGCTGATCTTCATCCATGCCGGTGAAGACCCAGTAGCCGAAGTCGCCTTTGACGGAGAGAATCTTGCCGAAGAAGCCGAGTTCTTTGAGCATTTTCAGTTTACGGAAGCCGGGAAGCCAGAGCTTGTCCTGCACGACACCGTTTTTGAGTCCGGCATCATCGACGAGCCTGGCGAGGCGGACGGCTTCTTTGCTTTCGACGGCAGTCGGTTTTTCGCAGTAGATGGCTTTGCCTGCTTTGACCGCCTGTTCGATGAATCCTGCGCGTTGCAGCGTTCCGGAGGCGTCGAAGAAAATTTCATAGTCGCCGTATTTTCCATCGAGCGCGCCTTGCACGTCGGTGGTGTATTTATAGGCTTCGCCGCGGGCTTCGTTGCCGTATTTTTCGGCCAGTTCTTTGAGGGCGTGTTCGCGCCGTCCGGTCAGGATCGGGTCGGGCATAATGATGAGGTCGTTGCCGACTTTGATGCCGCCTTGTTTGATGATTGCGGTGATGGAGCGCGCGAGATGCTGGTTGGTGCCCATGCGTCCCGTCACGCCGTTCATGATGATTCCGATTCTCTTGATTTCCATATTGATTCCTTTTTTTGCGGGCACGCACAAGGCATGCCCTTACTTTTAGATGATGACGGGTCCGCCTTCCGGCATGTCAATGCATTGCGGTTGTGCGCCTGCGGGCAGGGCGGGAACATCGACGCCGGCTTTCGGCAGCGTTCCGGCCAGTTCTTCGCGCCAGTGGGCGACATCGCCTGCCGGGCCGTAGCAATAGATAAAGTGCGCCGGCTCATCGCCGATGTTGGTCATCTGGTGAAAGACGCCCGGCGGAATCTGAACGATCTGTCCGGCGGTCATTTCGCGGCGTTCGTCGCCGAGACACATTTCGGTTTTCCCGGAGACGACAAAGTAGACCTCTTCCGAATCCTGATTGTGCCACGGAACCTGTCCGCCATTCGGGTCAAGGGTGACGTAGCCCATGCAGAAGTTTTCGCACTGCACCGGCGAAGCGCCGCCGACGAGATTCTGCGTCAACCGACGTGCGGGGTAAGTGCGGCCTTTGATTTCTTTCAGATCTCCAATGATCATATCTTTCTCCTTTCAGTCGAGTTGAAGGTCTTAAGGTCGCGGGTCTAAAGCCGGGGATCTTGGACCTTCAGGCTTTTGACTTTTTATATAAAAAATTTGAGGTACGGCTGTTTGGTTGCGATGCGCTGAACGTAGAGGGCGGCTTCGCGGACGTGGTAGTCGCCCCACATGCTCGATTCGCCGCAGGGAATTTTGCGGCCCTTGGGGATGTAGTCCCAGCCGTTGGGCTGATGATAGACCGAGTGCAGCAGCAGACCCTGATGTTTCGGGGAGGTGCTGAGATAGCCTTCGCCGAGCAGGGTTTGCATGACGGTCAGTCCGGCCTGCATATATTTTTTACTCTTCAGATAATGGCCGAGGCGCATCAGGCCTTGCGCGGCGATTGCGGCGGCGGAGGAGTCGACGGGCTCGTAGCCGTTGAACGGATCGGCCGGTTTGCTCAGATAATCTTCGCCGAGTTTCCAGAGATTCGGTGCGCCGGTATCCCAGTAAGGGATGCCATCGGCGGCACTGTTCGCAATGTAGAAATCGCAGGTGGCTTTGGCGGCTTTCAACAGAAGGCCTTCGACCGCTTCGCGTCCGCCGAGCGGTTTAAGCTGAGCGTCACTGACGGTTTTCAGAAATTCCAGCTGTTCGGTTGCGCCGAGCATGATCCAGGCGAGGCCGCGCGTCCAGGTGGTGAACGGTGAAAAGCCCTGCTGGGAATTCGGGCAGCGGAAGCGTCCGTCGTTCGTGTTGAAAATACTTTCGTGGGCGGTGCGTCCGCGCACGTCATAGGCGTCGCGACCTTCGCCGTAGAAGACGGCGTATTTTGCGGTGGTTTGCGCATGCTGAATCAGTCGCGTGAGCAGGCTGACCTTTTCATCATTTTCGCCCATCAAGGATTGGCCGAGCTGATGCGCTGCGGCGAGCGAGCGCAGCGAGCGGATGGTGTCGGCGAACAGCGAGTGCGGGCCGTTAAAGGAATAGATGTAGCCGCCGCCATCGGGCAGGGCGGTCCAGCGGCGTGCCTGAACGGCGCCGGAGGCTTTGAGCGCGATTTCGTAAAAGTTGCGCTCCCATTCATTTTCAGGAATGCGGCCTTCGTTCATCAGGCGCAGCAGATTGCCGTAGGTGCTGATGTTGTTGAAGCCGTGGTCGTGAACACCGAAGTGGGTTACGTGCGGAGCCATGTTGGAGACGGTGTTCTTCCGCCCGGCTTCCAAACATTGGAAATCATCGGTGGCGTCGAACTGAAGAATCTCCGCGCCGTACTGAAAGCCCTGCGTCCATTCCGTCCAGCCGCGCGCGGTATATTTGCCTTTCACCGTGAATACCGGCGAGCCTTTCGCGACGTCGTAGTTCCGGTTCAGGTCATCGATCTTTTGTCCGGAAACAGCCCAGAAATTCTGAATGGAGTTTAGAAGATCCGCTGGCTTGATTGTACGGCTGATAATCATGGGTTCCCCTTGTAATTTTTTGGCATAGTGCAGGAACAAAAGTTCTATATCAATAAATTATTGCTGAAAATATATTGCCAAAGAACTATATGCGGCGATATCGTACGATCTTTAAAGGAGAGCTCAGTGACCGGAAACTTCGGAGAGAATACGGAAATGTACAACTTTTCCGTTTTGCGCGACCTGCGCAAACGGGACGGGTTGACGATTGCGGACCTTTCGACGCGAACCGGCATTTCGCCAGCGGTGATTTCCAAGCTGGAACGCAATCAGGCGGTGGCCAATCTCGGCACGCTGTTCCGGCTGGCGCGCGCCTTCGGCATTACGGCGGCGGAACTGCTTACGCTGATTGAGTCCCGTACGGCGCAGTGCAAAACGGAGACCAGCCGGATTGCGGAGGATTTTCATTTCCGTGAGATCGAGTTTGCCAACTCCAACTGCTATTACGCAGAAGCGATCAAAGGAGCAAAGCGCTCTAATCCGGATGCGCATCGCGACGATTATGAAACCTGCTGGGTGCTCGAAGGATCACTCAAAGTGGTGCTTCCATATGAAACGCACATTTTGAAGGCGGGCGATTGTCTGCAGTTCGACGCGCTCTTCGAGCATACCTACGAAGTGCTCGAAGACTGCCGGATCATCATTCAGCACATTCATAAACAGAAACGGTTTTAAGCGGAGGATATACAGATGAAAAAAGTGGCATTGGTAACCGGCGGCGGGCGCGGAATCGGCCTGGGAATCTGCGAGAAACTGGCGGCAGACGGATTTAATCTGGTGCTGAGCGGACGTAGCGATGCATCCAAAGTCGCGGACTCCATCCAAACATTGGAAAAACTCGGAGCGGAAGTCCTCTACTGCTCCGGCGATGTTTCTTCTGCTGACGACCGTGCGGCGATGCTCGCGGCGATTAAAGAAAAATTCGGCCGGCTCGACGTCCTCGTTAATAACGCCGGCGTCGGTGCCAAAGTGCGGGGCGATCTGCTTGACGCAGCGCAGGAAAATTTCGAATGGATTTTGAAGATCAACCTGCTTGGCCCGTTCGCACTGACTCAGGCGGTTTCCAAATGGATGATCAAGCAGAAGCAGGCCGACAGCGCGTTCGGCGGCTGCATCATCAATATCGGGTCAATCTCTGCGACCGTCGTTTCGCCGAGTCGCGGCGACTACTGCATTTCCAAGGCGGCCGTCGGCATGATGACTTCTCTGTTCGCCGCGCGCCTCGGTGAGCACGCGATTCCGGTTTATGAAATCCGTCCCGGCATCATCAAAACCGATATGACCGCCGGCGTGACCGATAAATACGACAACCTGATCAGCAACACCGAACTGCTGGTTGAAAAACGCTGGGGCTTCCCGGAAGACATCGGCAGGCTGGCCGCCGCCATGGCGCGCGGCGATATACCGTATGCCACCGGGCAGGCCATCTATGTCGACGGCGGTTTAACCCTGACGCGTTTGTAAAGGCGCTTGGAATTTTTCTGCGCGGATCGGCGTTGAGGTTTGACGACCCGCTGTTGCGGTTTTTTCTCTTTATATATTTTATTTTCTGCCGCTGAAACTTATGGGTTGCATTTTTATATCATATGATAAATAAGGTGGTTTCACTTTAACGGAGGGGATTTGTCTTATGAGTAAAATTGTGGGCGGAGTGTCTTTGGCGAAGATTCCCTGGCAGGAGCGACCAGCGGATTCAAGTGCGATCCTGTGGCGTTATGATGCCAACCCGATTATCGGCTGGAACCCGATTCCGGATGGCGCGCGGGCGTTTAACAGTGCGGTTGTTCCTTTCGGCGGCGGGTTTGTCGGCGTGTTCCGAATCGATCATCACAATGACATGCCGCAATTGCATTTCGGAACCAGTGAAAACGCGATTGATTGGAATATCCAGAACGATGCCATTCGTTTTGTGAGCGAATCCGGCGAGCCGATGCCGCGCTCCGCGTACTATTACGACCCGCGCGTCGTGAAAATTGAAGACACCTATTATGTGACGTGGTGCAATGAGTTTATCGGGACGATGTCGCCGACGATCGGAATTGCCAAAACGACAGATTTCAAAAGCTTCGTTCAGTTGGAAAATGCGTTCCTTCCGTTTAATCGCAACGGGGTGCTGTTCCCGCGGAAAATCGGCGGCGAATTTGTGATGCTGAACCGCCCGAGCGATAATGGCCACACTCCGTTTGGTGATGTCTATCTGAGTCGCAGTCCGGACATGACGTTTTGGGGAAAGCACCGTTTGGTGATGAAGGCCGGGCAGGGCGGCTGGTGGGAAGCTACCAAGATCGGTCCCGGCCCGGTGCCGATTGAAACAGATGAAGGATGGCTGGTGATCTATCATGCCGTGATCAATAACTGCAACGGGTTCGTTTACAGTTTCGGTTCGGTCATTCTGGATCTGGATGATCCCTCGAAGGTGCTGGCACGTTCCAGCCGCTATTTGTTGTCCCCGGAAAAACCGTATGAGACGACCGGCTTTGTGCCCAACGTCGCCTTCCCGTGCGCGACGCTCTGTGACGCGGATACCGGACGGCTGGCCGTTTACTACGGCGCGGCGGATACCTATACGGCATTGGCCTTCGGTAATGTCTACGAAATTATGGAGTGGACGCGAGCCAACAGCAGTATCTGATTTTAACGATGAATTCTCAGTATACTCCTTGCCGCCGGTGTTTTTTGCGGAGGGAAAACGAGAGGATAAGGCGTAAGCATGACACATAAAAAATACACGGTTCCTTTTTATCGAAAACTTTCGTGGGGAATGGGCGGGTTCGGTGAAAATCTGGCCAACAATGCGGTGCTCTACTTCGCATTCCCGATCTACCAGATTGCGCTTGGAGTCCCCCCGATCTGGATTACGGCGGGCATGCTGATTTCCCGCATTCTGGATGCATTCACCGATCCGCTCATGGGAAACATTACCGATAACACCCATTCGCGCTGGGGGAGACGACGCCCGTGGATTCTGATCGGCGCGGTGATGATGTCCATTTTCTTTGCGTTGATGTGGATGATGCCGGCGGAAGCGTCCAAAGAGGTGCTGGGAACATATCTGGGCATCATGTGCGTGTTGTTTTACGTCGGGTTTACCATTTTCGTCATTCCGTTTTCGGCTCTTGGGATCGAGATGGTCGAGGATTATGACGAACGCACGCGGTTGCAGATCTTTCGTATGGTGCCCGCGTATCTCGGCGGGTTTGTGATGTCGTTTTTCTACAAATGGGCTCTGAATCCGCACTTTAAACATCCCACACTGCCGACGGAAGTGAACGGCGCACGAACGGTTGGAATCGGCGCGGCGATCGTGATTTTGATCTGCTGTGTTTTGCCCGCCTTGTTCACCAAGGAACGCTTTGCCGAGAAAACCAGAACCCAGGAGCGTATCAAAATCGGCACGGCGATTAAGCTGACCCTGACGGATAAGCCATATCTGATGGTGGTCTCCACTGCGTTTATGGTTTTTATCGCATTGTTTTTTGTGATGCCGCTGATGACCTACATCGGCATATTTTATATTTTTTCGAATATGTCTTCGCTCGAAGAGGCAAAACGTGCGGCGGGTGATATCGGTCCGATCACTGCCGGGTTCTGCATTGTGTTTCAGATTATTGCGACGTTCCTGATCGGCGTTTGGGCCCGGCGTGTGGACAAGAAAACGTTGCTGATCGGCGGTCTGGCCATTGCGGCGGTGGGGTATCTTTCTTCCTGGTTTTTCTTCACCCCCGCCCATCCTTATTGGCAGATCATTCCGATGGTGGTCATTCAGGTGGGGCTGGCGGCCTGCTGGGTGGTGAACGGATCGTTTGTGGCCGATATCTGCGACTTTGATGAACTCAAAACCGGACAGCGCCGGGAGGGCATGTACAGCGCGG
The DNA here is from genome assembly GCA_028692515.1 of Kiritimatiellales bacterium. Lineage (GTDB taxonomy): Bacteria > Verrucomicrobiota > Kiritimatiellia > Kiritimatiellales > Tichowtungiaceae > Tichowtungia. The sequence continues at coordinate 7,811 of JAQUXG010000026.1, forward strand.
TGTTCGGGTTCATTTATAAATGTGCCATCGGAATTGTGGCGCTGTTAAGCGGTCTGTTCCTGACCGCCGCCGGAATCAAGGGCGGTGTTCTGGAGCATCTCGACAGCCTTTCCTCCGGATTGCTTATGGTTTTGCGTTTGGCGTATGCGCTCTTTCCGGCGGTCTGTCTGCTGATCGGGATTCTGATCATGAGAAAGTATCCCTTAACCAAAAAGAAGGTCGAAGAGATTCAGCAGCAGTTGAAAGATCGCCGCGGAGATGTTGTGTCGACATAAGAAAGCCGTTGATGCAGAGGCGATAAAAAGCGACCATGCCGCAGATGGAGCCGACAAGAAAAGATCCGAGTCAAAATGCGATTGCCAAGCGGGCGGGGGTTGCCCGGACGACGGTTTCTCTCGTGCTGCGCGGCGGAGAGGGGTTGCGGCCAGAAACCGTGCGGCGCGTACAAAAGGCGGCCGAGGAGCTTGGCTACCGACCCAATATGCTGGTGCAGGGGATTCGTACCGGTAAGTCCCGTATGGTCGGGGTGATGATTCCGCCGTATGACTCGCATTGGTCGCAAATACTCTACGGCATTCATGATGAGCTTTCGGAAAACGACTATGCTCCACTACTTCTCTGGTCGGCACATCGTGACGAAGAGATGGATGAAGCCCGCGAATTAAAGCAGGTTCACCGGTTACTGGATCATCGCATTGATGGAGTCATTCTCTGGCCGTATTTCGCGCAAATGTATGCCGGGCATATCCAGGAATTTTCTTCGCGAAACCTGCCGGTGGTCACCATCGACTGCCGTATCGACTGCGGGATCAAAGCGAATGCGGTATTGAGCGATGACCGGGCCGGCGCGCAGGCCGTTGCGCAGTATCTGGTTCGACGGGGACATAAAAAAATCATCCATTTCTGTGGTCCTGATTCTGAAGAATGGGCACGAATGCGGCGGGAAAGCTTTTCTGCGGAAGTCGACTGCCTGACCGTTGAGGTTCCTCTTAAGCCGCCGCGCATCCGGATGATCCGCGAGGCGCTGGAGGCCAATCCGGAAATCACGGCCGTCTTTGCATCAACGGATCATATTGCTGAAGATGTCTACCAAGTCGCCGCAGAAATGAAGCTGCGGATTCCGGAAGATCTCTCGGTGGCGGGATACAGTGATCTGGAGTTCGCGCGGTACCTGTCGCCGCCGCTCACGACAGTTCATACACATCCTTATGCGATGGGGCGTCGCGCCGCCGCGATACTTCTCGGGCGAATGATCGATGTTGAAACCCCGTCGTCGGGAGAGGTTGAAAGTCAGCCCGTTGAGCTCATTGAGCGTCAGTCCACTCGCCGTCTGTGAGTGGCAAAGGAATCAACCGCGGTTTGGTTAAGCCCCATTTATCGTGCGTATTTCACCGCATTCATATAGCGTATTGCGAAAACGGAGCGCAGAGAGATGGCGAAGCAGATTGCACTTTTACTGGATTACAACGACAACTACGCCAAGACGGTGGCCGATGGCGTGGCGAAGTATTCTATGCAGAACAGCTGGCGGTTTATTACGCACCGCGGCGTTCCGTCCGTCACGTTCGAACAGCTCCAGACGCAACCGGCCGACGGTGTGATCGGTTATCTATCTCCCAACGTGGTGCAGTGGCTGGATGAACGCAAAATTCCCGCAGTCAATGTGAAGACGGATTTTCCGTCGCTGCCCGCCTGCTCTGTGCTGACGGACAATCTCGAAATCGGACGGCGCGCCGCCGACTATCTGGCCGGAAAAGGATTCCGGCGCTTTGCTTATACGACCGGGCCGATCGAAGGCATCTGCGGCGAGCTGAAATTTGAAGGGTTCCGCGACCGGTTGGCCGCGCTGGGCTTTGAGTGCCTGCGAAAAAAGGTCCGTGAAATTCCGGACGGCTTCCGCGAGGACAGCCGGCAGTCGCTGGCCGTTCTGGCGGTCGAGGATTTTGTCGGCCGTATGGTGATTGAAACCTGCGAAGACAACGGCTTGCGGGTCCCCGAGGATGTCGCGGTGCTCGGCGTGAATAACAGTCCGTTTGTCTGTTCGATGGTGCGCCCGCAAATGTCGAGTATCGAACTCGGCGCCGAGCGGATCGGTTATTGCGCGGCTCAGCTGCTCGATCAGCTGATGAAAGGTGTAAAGCCGCCGAAAGAGCCGATCGTGATGGCTCCCGAAGAAATCGTGGAACGGCATTCCACCGAGCTGATCGAGATGGAAGACCGCCTGATTCCTGATGCACTGCGATTTATCAAAGGAAACATTCACAAGCCGATTCAGGTGGAAGAGGTCGCTCGCGCGGTTTTTTGCGGACGGCGCACGCTGGAAAAACGCTTTCGGGAGGCGTTAGGCCGCTCGCCGCACGAAGAAATCCGCCGCGCCCGCATTCGCCGCGCCTGCGAGCTGCTGCGCGAAACCGATACGATCATCGAGGTGCTGGCCGGACTGTGCGGCTATACGACCCGCGACCGCTTTAATGTCGCCTTTCGGAAAGAAAAGGGAATGACCCCGTCGCAATACCGCCAGCAATACCGCTTCGCAAAACGCTCGTAACTTATCGCAAAATGCGCGTAGCGATTTTTTCTGAACAGGCGTACTCTTCGGGCATTTATAGGAGGTCGTGATGAGTTCTTTTGCAGTAAAACCGGCGGCGGAATGCCGCTACGATATTCTTTCTCTCGGCGAAGTCATGCTTCGTCTCGATCCCGGCGAAGGGCGTATCCGCACTTCGCGGCAGTTTCAGGCTTGGGAAGGCGGCGGCGAATATAACGTGGCGCGCGGACTGCGCCGATGCTTTGGACAGCGCGCCGCCGTGGTGACTGCTTTTGCAAAAAACGAAGTCGGTTTGCTGATGGAAGACTTCATCCTGCAGGGCGGCGTGGATACCTCGCTCATCAAATGGGCGGACTATGACGGCATCGGTCGTACGGTTCGTAACGGACTTAACTTCACCGAGCGAGGCTTCGGCATTCGCGGCGCAGTCGGTTGTTCCGATCGCGGCAATACTGCCGCCTCGCAGCTCAAAGTCGGCGACATCGACTGGGAGTATATTTTTGGAACACTTGGCGTGCGCTGGCTGCACACCGGCGGAATTTTTGCCGCGCTCAGCGAAACCACCGGCCCGCTGGTGATCGAAGCCGCCAAGACCGCCAAAAAATACGGCACGATGGTTTCCTACGACCTCAACTACCGTCCGTCGCTCTGGAAGGGTTTTGGCGGACTGAAGAAATGTCAGGAAATCAACCGCGAGATCGCCAAATATGTCGACGTGATGATTGGCAACGAAGAGGACTTCACCGCCTGTCTCGGCTTCGAAATCGAAGGCGCGGATGAAAACCTGACGGAACTTGAAATCGAGTCGTTCCAGAAGATGATCGCCAAAGCAGTCAAAGAATTCCCGAACTTCAAAGCGACCGCCACCACAATGCGCGGCGTGAAATCGGCTACCGTTAACGACTGGGGCGCGATGGCCTGGTGCAACGGAAAATTCTACACCTCCACGCATCGTCCGAATCTTGAAATCATGGACCGCGTCGGCGGCGGCGACAGCTTTGCCTCCGGCTTCATCTACGGTCTGATGGAACTCGGCGACCCGCAGTTGGCGGTCGAATACGGCGCGGCGCACGGCGCACTCGCCATGACTACGCCGGGTGACACCACGATGGCCTCTCTGTCTGAAGTAAAAAAACTGGTCGGCGGCGGCGGAGCTCGCGTAGACCGGTAAGGGAAGGCTTCATGTCTTCCAAAAAAAATAAGGAAACGAATTATGCTGAACGAACTGCTGAAACGTCCGGTGATTCCGGTCATCGTAATCGATAATGCCAACGACGCCGAGCCGCTGGCCGAAGCGTTGCTCAAGGGCGGCATGGATGTGATCGAAGTCACCTGCCGCACCGCCGCCGCGCCCGAAGCGCTGGCGCGCATCAAAAAGTCATTTCCTGAAATGATGGTTGGCGCGGGTACCGTTGTAACGCTCAATCAGGCCAAAATGTGCATCGATACCGGCGTCAGCTTCGGTCTGGCTCCGGGACTCAATCCCGACATAGTGCAATTTTTCCAAACATCGGAAACGCTGTTTATTCCCGGCGTGATGACGCCGTCGGAAATTGAGCAGGGGCTGTCGCTCGGATGCAAAATGCTCAAGTT
>JAQUXG010000027.1 GCA_028692515.1 Kiritimatiellales bacterium
TGATTCTCGAAGATAGCGGCGAGTTAAAAATCTATTACGGAGCTGCAGATACCGTGGAGTGTCTGGCTACCGCGTCGGTTGACGACGTACTCGCCCTGATGGAAAGCGACGGCATTAAACCCTGATTTCCATAAGAAGCAGGGAGTTGCAGGCAGAGGCGTTAAGGCGCAATATAGAATTGCTCTCCGGAATTTTGTAAAAGTAAATCAATAATCAGTAACCTTATACTCGGATAAAAAATATGCTGTATCCTCAAGAAAGCGAAACCAGAGACGTAAAAGATCTCTCCGGCATCTGGAAATTTAAACTTGATGGCGTCGGGCGCGGTCTCGCAGAGCAATGGTATAAAGCGCCATTGGCCGATCCCATTGATATGCCGGTGCCGTCCAGCTTCAACGAAATTACTCCGGATAAGGCGATTCGCGACCACGTCGGCGAAGTCTGGTATGAGCGTCATCTTTTTGTTTCTGATCGCCTTCAGGGACAACGGGTTTGTCTGCGTTTCGGCAGCGCGGAGCATACCGCTACCGTGTGGGTGAATGGAACGGAAGTGGCACACCACGTCGGCGGATTTCTCCCCTTTGAAGCCGATATTAGCGACATCGCCAATTTTGGCGGGAATAACCGGATCACCGTGATGGTGAATAACGTGTTGACCTGGGATACGTTGCCGACGGGATATATCCAGACCTATGATGACACCAACCATCCTGAGGGATTCCGCATCCAGCAGCACCAGTTCGATTTTTACAATTACGCGGGTCTTAACCGTCAGGTGTTGCTGACGTCCACTCCTAAAACCTACATTGAGGACATCCTTATCCGTACGGATCGGGATGGCAAGGCGGGCATTGTCCATTACAGCCTCGACATTGCCGCAGATGCGAAGTCCTTCTCCGCAAAAGTCAGCTTGTTCGATGAGGATGCTCAGCTGGTAGCCGCCTCCACGGGTACGGAAGGTAGCATGACGATTTCTAATGTTCGTCTCTGGAAGCCGGGGAATGCCTATCTGTATGAGGCGGTCGTTGAAGTCCTCGACGAAAGCGGAAGCTTAGTTGACATCTATCGGCTTTCTCTGGGAGTACGCTCGGTGAAGGTTACGGAGACGCAATTTCTCATCAATGATGAGCCGTTCTACTTCCAGGGTTGCTGCAAGCATGAAGATATGGACGTCAAGGGACGCGGATTCGACCATGCGATGCTGCTCAAAGATTTCTATCTGATGGAATGGATCGGCGCGAACTCCACCCGCACGTCACACTATCCGTACTCTGAAGAATTCATGCAGCTGTGCGACCGGAAAGGAATTGTCGTCATCGACGAGGTTCAGGCTGTTGGCATGCGCTGTGAGGAGGATTCGACACAGACCTATAACGACACACACATTTCCTCCCGCACGTTGGCGCATCATAAAAAGCTAATGGCGGAGCTGATTAAGCGCGATAAAAACCACCCCTGCGTCGTCATGTGGAACATCGCCAATGAACCGATCGTCAATGAGAAAAAAGCTGGCGAGTATTTTGCCGAAGTCGCCGCGACCACTCGGGAGCTCGACCCGACGCGCCCCGTATCCCTCGTAACCGGTGATGTCGTCAAACCCGAGGAATGCTATCCATTTGAGTACATTGATGTTATGTGCATCAACCGTTATCACAGCTGGTATTCCGACCCCGGACACACCGAGCTCATCGAAATGCAGATCGTCAATGAACTGACTCCGTGGCATGAGAAGTGGCACAAGCCGCTCATCGTCAGCGAATACGGCACCGACACCATCGCGGGCATGCACGCACTTCCCGCAGTCATGTTCACAGAGGAGTATCAGTGCGAGGCCCTCGAGGCCTTCCACCGGGGCTTCGACCGCCTGCCGTTCATGATCGGTGAACATGTCTGGAACTTCGCCGACTTCGCCACCAAGCAAGGCGTCAAACGGGTTGTGGGGAACAAAAAGGGTGTCTTTACGCGCCAGCGGCAGCCGAAGGCGGCCGCCTTCCTCCTCCGGAAACGCTGGGCCAAGCTCTAGCCGCCGAGAGCGCCCGTCAAAACGCACCGCCTTGCTGCCGCTCCCATTGCTGTAGCAAGGCGTTTTCAACGCCTCCCGGCTCTTCTATGTGGTGTTTTTCCCGGTCCATCACGGGGTTTTGTCTTGTTAATTACTCTGTTTTTGAGATACTGATCGGATGAAATTACACATTCTGTCTATGCTTTTGTATGTCGCACTGGGATCCACAGTCTTTGGCGAAGAGCCGTTACGCATCGTCGCGACTGGCGGACGCATGGGGCATGATTTTTCCGGCCCTATCAGTTCTGCCGCCGCGTTCCGTCACCGTACACCGCATGTGCTGGGCGGGCCGGTCGCTAAGATTCAAATTGGCTTCATGAACTGGTCGCATAGCTATACGGCGGAAGTCGTTAGCACGAATGATATCACGATTGAGTATGCCTGGCTCGAACGTGAATCGACCGGGCAGGTAGTTCCGCTCACCTTTAGCGGGAACCGGCAGTTTGTAATGCCGGCAAATTCTCTGGATGCGTATTTTCCCGCCGACGTGATTGACTCCTCGGTGTGGACCGGAAGCTCACCTGCACAGGATGAGGTCTTCTGGGTTAATATCAAGGGCAGTATGCCTGTCGGCAGTGTAGTGTACACCGGCACGCCTGCAACCTGGTCCGGCGCAAAATTCATCACCTACGACCCGGCCAATGATCCCGGAACCTATGACACAACCGGTTCTGTTCCCGCCATCTCCGGATCGAAGTCTTATTACAAGGGGATTCCTCTGGTATTTGCCGGGCGATATAGCGAGCCGGGGCACCTTTCTGTGATCGGGATCGGAGACAGTATTTCCCAAGGTAGCGGCGACACAGAAAACCCCGTGCCGGTCATCTCCGGCTTCGGATTTTTCAGCCGGGCGGCGCTTGATGAAAATGGTTCCCATGCGATTGCCTTTTTCAACCTAACCCGGCACGGGTTGGGATCCAGTGCATGGAACAGCCCGATTCGTATGCCCCAGTTTCTCCCGCTAGCCAATGTGCTGGTCGAGGAATTAGGCACAAATGACATTGGTACGAATGGAACAGGAGATACAGATGCCCTGAAGGCCCGCTTGGCAGGCATCTGGACCCGTGCTCGGAACGCAGGGGTTCAGTCCGTTTTGCGTACCAAGTTGTTGCCTCGTACCACCTCGACGGACGCCTGGGCTTCCAAAGATGGACAGACTCCCAACACCGGCTGGGACGATGGAGGGAAGCGCGATATAATGAACGACTTTTTTGATACGGAGAAGTCCGGCGGGGCAATCGATATAGTTGTCGACACGCTGGATGCCGCTTGCGACCCGACGGATACTCACTACTGGCAGAGTAACGGAACCACCCGGTACTTCACAGGAGATGGAACCCACCCCAGCCCCGCTGGTAATGCGGCGATGGGCATCGCATTACGCGCCGCTCTGCTGACCCTTGCGGTTGATCCCAGCGCGCCCCCGGCAACACCGGCCGGCCTGATAGCCATCGCGGCATCGACCAATCAAATCAATCTCTCGTGGTCAGGCGCTGCGGGGGCGGACAGTTATACCGTGAAACGCGGAATCACAAGCGGCTCCTATACAACGGTCGCATCGAATATAACCCTGACAAGTTATTCCGATGTCAGCTTGAGCCCCGCGACAGCCTACTATTACATTATCAGCGCAGTGAACACCAACGGAGTAAGCGCCGACTCTGCGGAAGCCTCTGCGGCTACAATCGATCCCAATGCGCCTCCGGCAGCACCAACCGGCCTGACAGCCACCGCGGCGGCAACCAATCAAATTGACCTCTCATGGTCAACCGTTGCAGATGCCGACAGTTATACCGTGAAGCGCGGAACCTCGAGCGGCTCCTATACAACGATCGCATCGAACGTAACCGTGACGAGTTATTCTGATATTGGCTTGAGCTCCGCCACAACCTATTATTACGTTGTCGGCGCATTCAATATCAACGGCGCAGGTGCCGACTCTGCGGAAGTCAGTGCCGCCACAACCGGCGGCGCTCCAGCCATTGATACGAACCACATTGTCTATTCGGACAATTTCGAGTCGTATCCTACAAACAGTTCGTATTCTGCCAGCGTAACCCTTTACAAGTTCGATCGAACGGGGATCTATGACGATACGTTTAATGCCGGAGTGACAAATCCTTTCGGTAGCGGCAATCAGTATGCCTCGTCGATTAACGGTGGCGGCACCCTGTATTTCAAGACAGTCTCACTGTCGGCAGGTACCGGACTGTCGACCTACTCGTTTGACTTCTATGATCCGAGCGAATTTACCAGTTCCAGCGCCACCTACTTTGGTCTGGGCACTGATGATTTTGGCGCCAAAACCTACGTTGCATGGGCTTATATGAATGGAACGCTGTCGCTTGGCAGCGAAACGGTGCAGGAAAGCGGATCTCTGCCGACACTATCTGCAGATCGTGTTTACACGGTCTACATGCTCTGTAATACCAGCGGGTCGGATCAGACGATTGGCGGCACCTCCACGGTTTTGGCGAACGGCCATGTCGCTCTCTATTTTTACGATCACTCGACGATGTCGTTGATTGATGCGGGGCAGTACAGCAGCAGTAACACCTCTTATCCGGTTCCGAATGTATTTGTAGTCAATCGCAACTACAGCTCGTCTGACGGAATTTATTATGTCGACAACTTTGTTCAGACCGATGATCTGCTGACGATTGCGACGGGCACGTCGACTCCGACTCCTGCCTCGTTAAGCTTTGCTTATAACAACGGGATGATAACCATCGGCTCAGCAGACCTGACGGACGGGGCCACGCACACACTTCAGATGAAGACAAACCTTACAGATGCCGTTTGGACCGATGTGAAAGTCACATCCGGAGTAAGTTCGGTCAACTGGACGATCACTCCCGAAAATGATCATGCGTTCTTTCGTATCAAGTCGCAGTAACAGCTGAAACTGGTGGCGCACAGCGGGCCAATCGTTTCTTAAGATGGAAATCAGCCTCTGACGACAACATCGAGTTTCCTCAGCCAACCCAGCTCCGCACATTTTCGAACTAATCTCCGTCTGCGGGATTTTTCCGCCCCGTCACGGGGCTTCACCTTGTTAATTATTCGAGTATTGGTATACTGATCGGATGAAATTACACATTTTGTCTATGCTTCTGTATGTCGCACTGGGATACACAGTCTTTGGCGAAGAGCCCTTGCGCATCGTCGCGACTGGCGGACGCATGGGCCATGACACCTACGGCCCTCTCGGTTCTGCCGCCGCGTTCCGGCACCGTACGCCGCACCTGCTGGGCGGGCCGGTTGACGAAATCCAGATCGGGTTTATGAACTGGTCTCACAATTATACACAGGAAGTTGTCAGTACGAACGACATCAACATCGAATATGCCTGGCTTGAACGTGAATCGACCGGGCAGGTAGTTCCGCTCACCTTTAACGGGAATCGACAGTTTGTGATGCCGGCAAATTCTCTGGATGCGTATTTTCCCGCCGACGTGATTGCCTCCTCAGTGTGGACCGGAAGCTCACCTGCACAGGATGAGGTCTTCTGGGTTAATATCAAGGGCAGTTTTCCGGTCGGCAGTGTAGTATACACCGGCACGCCCGCAACCTGGTCCGGCGCAAAATTCACTATTTACGCCCCCGCCGATGATCCAGGAACCTATGACACAACCGGTCCTGTTCCGGCCATCTCTGGGGCGAACTCTCGTTTTAAGGGAATTCCGTTGGTTTTTGCCGGGCGGTATAGCGAGCCGGGGCACCTTGCCGTAATTGGTATCGGAGACAGCATTCTTCAGGGGAGCGGGGATGCAGAGAGAATCCAGCCGGCCATCACAGGATTTGGATTTTTCAGCCGGGCTGCGGTCGATGAGAATGGAACCCACGCGATCGCCATGTTTAACCTGACCCGGCACGGGGCGACATCCTCTTGCTGGAATAATCCGATTCGCATGCCCCATTTTCTTCCGCTGGCCAACGTGGTAGTCGAGGAATTCGGCACAAATGACATCGGTTCGAATGCATCAGGTGCGAACACAGGCGCCGTGAAGACCCGTTTGGAAAACCTTTGGACCCGTGCGCGGAACGCAGGGGTTCAATACATTCTGCGCACCCCGCTGATGCCTCGTGCCACCTCGACGGACAGCTTTTCTTCCAAAGAGGGACAGACCCCCAACCTCGGGTGGGGAGAGGGTGGAGCAAGAGACATCATGAATACCTTTTTTGATACCGCTCTTTCCGGCGGGGTAATCGACGGGGTCGTCAAGGTTTTTGATGCGATCGCCGATCCAACGGATACGCACTACTGGCTTAGTAATGGAACCTCGAGTTACGTCACTGGGGATGGAACCCATCCGAACGTGTCAGGCTGTGAGAAGCTCGCTCCGGTACTGCGTGCTGCGTTGCTGTCCCTTGACGTGGCTTTGGGCTTTGATACTTACCGCCAATGGTCCGACCGGGTTGACTGGCAAGGCGCAGATTCTTCGCTGGTAGCCGATCCCAATCAGGATGGGGTTTCCAACCTGATGGCTTATGCGCTCGATCTGCCGGCGATGGCGACAGTGAACACCACCAATCGACCTTCGATCACGCTTGACGAGGCTTCCGCCGATGGCCCCTGGTTAATATACAATTACCGTCGCAACCCGACGGCCAGCGATATTTCCTACAGTTTCATGAGAAACGACAACCTGTCGGCCGCATGGTCATCCATATCCATTGACGGCACCCAGGCCGTCGAGGAAACCGTGAATGCCAACCCCGACGGGGACGGCAGCGCCGCGTTGATGCGCCTTAGGGTAAAAGTTGCTCCTGATACAGAGAAAATGTTTCTGAAAATGCAAGTCAGTCTCTGAGAGCTGACCAACGGCTCCATCAAGTATTTTAGAGGGTGATCCCTCATGAGATTTGCCGGGTGGTGTGCAGTACCCGGCTGGATTTCAATGCGAATATTGCGATAACCGCTGATCAAGGATGGGGTTGCGCACGTTTGGAGCTTTGCCACCTTCTTCCATGCAGAGTTTTTCGATCCGTCACAAAGGTTTGTCTTGTTAATTATTCTAGTATTGAGACACTGATTGGATGAAGTTAGGAATTTTATCTTTACTACTGTATGTCGCACTGGGGTCCACCGTCTTTGGCGAAGAGCCGTTACGTATCGTAGCCACCGGCGGACGCATGGGGACGGACTCCTATACCGCCTCCGGCACGGTTACCGCATTCCGGAGCCGCACGCCGCATAAGCTTGGCGGACCGGTCGATGAAATGCAGATCGGTTTTATGAACTGGCGGTACTCCTATGACAATGAAATATCAAACCCCAATGACACGACCATTGAATATGCGTGGCTCGAGCGCGAATCGACCCGCCAGATTATCCCCCTGACCTTCAGCGGAAGTCGGCAGCTTGTCATGCCGGCCAACGCGACCAACTCCTATTTTGCCACGGACGTTGTTGACTCATCCGTCTGGACAAATGGCGCACCGGCACAGGATGAAGTGTTCTGGGTCAATGTCATCGGGAGCTTTCCACCCAACGGAACCGTTTGCTTAGGAAGCCCTGCAACCTGGTCCGGAGCGAAGTTCATGCTCTATGACCCTACCAACACTGCATATGAATCGTCCAACACTCCTGACACCAACGGCGCGCTCCCCTATGTCAGCGGACAAATCACCCGCTATTTCGGACTGCCACTGGCCTTTATGGGTCGCTACAGCGAACCGGGCCATCTTTCTGTGATCGGATTAGGCGACAGCATTATTAACGGGTATGGCGACCCGGTCTCCACACTGCCGTGCATCGCCGGATTCGGTTTCTTCGAGCGGGCGGCTGTTGATGAAAACGGTGAAAACACGATCGCCACATTTAATGTATCCCGTGGCGGTGCTACCTCCTGGATATGGACTTCATCTGTACATATGCCCGGACTTTTAAAACTGGCAAATGTGATCGTAGAAGAATTCGGCACAAATGATATTAACTCTGGCGGAACCGGAAATACCACAGATTTAATCGCCCGCCTCGAAGGAATCTGGAGTCTGGCACGGAGCAACGGCGTGCAGCACGTTCTCCGCACCCTTCTTCTGCCTCGCACCACTTCCACGGACGACTGGACAACATTTGAGGGCCAGACTCCAAATCCCGGATGGGGGGCTGGAGAAAAGAGCGATTTAATGAACGCCTATTTCCGGGCCGCCGTTTCGAATGGGACGATCGATGCCGTTGTAAACACGCTTGATCCCGTCTCTGATCCGGCAGATGTCCACTACTGGCTACCCGATGAAACGATCGACTCCATAACGACAGATGGTACTCATGCAGGTTCGGTAGGTAATGCGGCGATGGGCATCGCATTACGCGCCGCTCTGCTGACCCTTGCGGTTGATCCCAGTGCGCCCCCGGCAACACCGGCCGACCTGACAGCCGCCGCGGTGTCAGCCGATCAGATTGACCTTTCGTGGTCAGGCGCAGCGGGGGCCGACAGTTATACCGTGAAGCGCGGAATCACGAGCGGTTCCTACACAACGATTGAATCGAATATAACCCTGACAAGTTATTCCGATGTCAGCTTGAGCCCCGCGACAGCCTACTATTACGTTATCAGCGCAGTGAACACCAACGGAGTAAGCGCCGACTCGGCTGAGGCCACTGCTACTACAGTTGACCCCACTGCGCCGCCGGCAGCCCCGACGGATCTGATCGCCATCGCGGCGGCAACCAACCAGATCGACCTCGCGTGGTCAGGCGTTGCGGATGCCGACAGCTACATTGTGAAGCGCGGAACCGTGAGCGGTTCCTGCACAACGATCGCATCGAATGTAACCCTGACGAGTTATTCCGATACCGGCCTGAGCACCGCGACAACTTATTATTATGTCGTTGGCGCATTAAATACAAACGGCGCAAGCGCCGACTCTGTGGAAGCCAGCGCCGCCACAACCGGCGGGGCTCCAGCCATCGACCTGGACCACATCGTCTACTCGAACGATTTTGAGTCATATCCCGTGACCAATTCATATTCTACCACTGTGGCTCCGACCAGGCTCGATCGAACGGCAATCTATGACGATACGTTTAATGACGGAGTGACAAATCCTTTCGGCAGCGGCAATCACTACGCATCGTCCGTCTACGGGGGCGGCACCCTAATTTTCAATACCCCCTACTTGTCGGCAGGCACCGGACTGGCGACCTACGCATTTGACTTCTACGATCCGAGCGAATTTACCAGTTCCAGCAGCAAAACGGCGACCTACTTTGGCTTGGGCACTGTTGATTTCGGCTCCAAAGCCTATGTGGCATGGGCCTACAGAAACGGAACCCTGTCGCTTGACGGCTTAACCACACAGGTGAGCGGATCCCTGCCGATTCTGTCTTCAGACAGTGTTTACACGGTCTATGTTCTTATAACGCCAGCGGAACGAATCAGACGATCGGCGGAACGTCCACGGTTTTGACGAACGGCGATGTCGCTCTCTATTTTTACGATCACTCGACGATGTCGTTGATTGATGCGGGGCAGTACAGCAGCAGCAACACCAATTATCCAACACCCAGTTCGTTTATAATCAACCGGAACTACAGCTCGTCTGACGGAATTTATTATGTCGACAACTTTGTTCAGACCGATGATCTGCTGACGATTGCGACGGGCGCATCGGTTCCTGCTCCGGTCGTATTAAGCTTTGCCTACAACAACGGAATGATAACCATCAGCTCCGCCGATCTGACGGGCGGGGGCACGTACACGCTTCAAACGAAGACAAACCTAACCGATGCCGCCTGGACCGACCTCGTCGTTACATCCGGCGTCACTTCGGCCAGCTGGACGATGGCTCCTGACGGGGATCATGCGTTCTTCCGCATCAAGCCGTAGTAACGGCAGAAGCCGGGAGCGATAGCCTCCCAGAAGGGAACACGAAAAGTAATGAATATCCGACCGCTGCAAACGTTGACGTACCTGGCCGTTTCGATTGTTTTCTGGAGCTTCGGCGTCCCCGTTAGCGCACAGCTGATCACCTATTCGACCTGGACCAACGGAATTGCATGGGCCGGATCTGACTCTTCCCCGGGAGCGGATCCAAACAGCGACCGGGTTAAAAATCTTATGGCGTACGCCATGGATCTGCCGGCACTGTCCACGCCGACATCCTCCCTGCTGCCATCCTGTAAGGCCGTTCCTGCAGATGCGACGAACAGTGCCGGACTCGCATACACGTACCGCGTGAATGCCAAGGCATCAGATATCGATTTTCACATAACAACCGCCACGAATCTCTGTGCCGGATCGTGGGCCAGCCTGGATGCTTCAGGGATAACGTCTTCTGTCGAAACGGTGAATGCGGATATCGACGGAGACGGCAGCGCCCGGCTCATGCAGACCCGCATTTCTTCGAGCGGTTTTGATTCAGCCCGCTTCCTGCGGCTCGAAGCAACTCTCTATGAGATCGGTGCATCCAACCGTCTTGGAAGCTGGACCGGCACGCCCTGGTCACTGGCTGGCGGCCAGACGGCATTTACCGGAACGGTCAACACCGCAACCGGCTACGCGGAATTTATCTTCTCCGACCCGCTTGCCGGCGTTGGCGTGAACAACCCGGACTCCCCGGACTTCAGCACAGCATCCAGTTCATTTTTCGGGGTTGAAGGTACAGGCTTTGGGGTGAACGAATCCACCGTAGGCCGGTTTGACCGCGGAGAAAGTTTTACCATTCAGTCGGATCGGGATTTTCAGCTGAAATCCATCGGCTGGGCTGAATATTCCGGTGACGAAGCCGTCCACCTGAGCTGGTTCTGCAACGGCATGCCTAGAAGCTCAACCGTTTCATTCGATCCCGGAACGTCGTCCTATACCGAAACCCCGTTCTTTGGAGTGTTCGCGGACTCCAATACCCCGCTGCGAATCACAAATGTCAGCGACAGCTCCGCCGGTGCGAACGGGCGCCTGCGCGTTAATTATATCGACGCGGCAGTCATCCCTCCTCCCGCAGCGCCGCCGGAACCGATGGATTTGCCGAATCCCGTTGACCCCGCCCTGTGCGGTGCCGCGCTCATTCTCAGCGACTGGACCCAATGGCCATGGAACGGCACAAACGGCGCCCTGGTTCTGAGCGGCACGATGACCGCACCGGAAAACGGAGGAACCCCCGCCGTCTTTACGTTTACTGCCCAGGACGACATCGATGTCATAAACCCCTCCCTGCCGGATTATTCTGCAGCGACACCGGATTATTTCGGATTTGAATCGACCGGGTTCGGCGTGGGAGATCCCACTACCGGCCGTTTCGATCGCGGCGAAGCGATTACCCTGACGTGCAGTCATGCATACATTCTCGATGTGATTCGCTGGCGGGAGGTCGACGGCGATGAGCAGCTCCATATCAGCTGGACGAGCGGCGGGATCCCGTATGGCGGGGTTTTCGACATAGAAAATGCCTCCACCCTCACAAATATGACCGTAGATGCCAACACCGATCTGGTCATCATCAACGTTTCCCCGGACACATCCCCGCTGAGCGGGCGTTTGCGCATTCAGGACATTAAGGCTCAGGCCGTCTATGATACGGAACCCGGGTATGATCATTCAGGCCCCGACGGCTTTGTGCAGATGGCCGGCGTAAACCTCGCCGGTGCCGAATTCGGCGGAGCCGCATTCTGGCAAACCGATACCAATCAGTGGAATTATTACCACTCGAAAGGTTTGGATCTCATTCGCCTTCCTTTTAAATGGGAGCGCATCCAAACGGAATTCTATCAGCCTGTTGATTTCACCAATCTCGATAAGATCGCGGCACTGGCACACGAGCGC
>JAQUXG010000279.1 GCA_028692515.1 Kiritimatiellales bacterium
AGACCGCGCTTGACCACAAAATTATAAATGCCGCCCTTGCCTTCTTTGTCACCGGGGTACCAGTTCTGCACGGTGGAATATTTTATTTCAGCGTCTTTGTGTGCGACCAGCTCAACGATGGCGGCATGCAGCTGGTTTTCGTCACGCATCGGCGCCGTACAGCCTTCCACATAGGAAACGCGGCTGCCTTCGTCGGCAATGATCAGCGTGCGCTCAAACTGTCCGGTCTCCTTGGCGTTGATCCGGAAGTAGGTTGAAAGGTCGACCGGGCAGTGAACTCCGCGCGGGATGTAGACGAACGAGCCGTCAGTAAAAACCGCCGAGTTCAGCGCGGCGTAAAAGTTGTCTTTGTACGGCACCACGCTGCCGAGATATTTTTTGATCAGCCCCGGATACTTGCGGGCCGCCTCGGAGAAGGAGCAGAAGATAATGCCGTACTGCGCCAGCATGTTCTGGTGCGTGGTACGCACGGAAACGCTGTCGAACACCGCATCGACCGCGACGCCCGCCAGCTGTTTCTGTTCGTCGAGCGGAATGCCGAGCCGTTCGAAGGTTTTCAGCACCTCGGGCTCGACCTGATCGAGACTGTCATATTTCGGCTGATTTTTAGGTGCCGAGAAATAACGCAGGTTCTGGAAGTCGATCGGCGGATAATGCACGTTCGCCCAGGTCGGCTCCTTCTGCTCTTTCCACCATCGGAAAGCCTTCAGCCGGAAATCGAGCAGGAATTCCGGCTCATCTTTCTTGGCGGAAATCAGCCGGATAATCGCTTCGTTCAGCCCCTTGGGCACAGTATCGACTTCAACTTCGGTTTCGAAGCCGTAGCGGTATTCCTGCTCAAAGCGACTGGCTGCATCTTCTTTTTTCATATTCCATTCCCCCGGCGTGCAATGCCGGACTGATTAATTGAATATAATATATGAGCGAACGCATCGGATATCAAGGTAAAATAGGTTTTTAAAAAACCTATATCGCGGTTTCTCTATTGATCGGCAGATCCGTCGATCAGACTCATCAGGCTGATGGTGGCATACAATTCATGAAGCCGTGCGTCGAGAACACGCATCGGGCCGGATACATTGCACGTGGCGGCCAGCGGACAGGACACGCCTTTTTTAAGGCAGTTTACAGCGGCCACCTCGCCCAGCACGGACTCCATCAGATCCAGCAGTGAAACGCCGGATAAATCCTTAATGATCTGATACCCGCCGTGAACGCCCTGCACTGAGCGGAGAATCCCGGAGCGGCCGAGCCGCTGCATCGTTTTTGACATCACATCGAAGGGCACCTGATGGCGATCGCACAGCTCGCGCGCCGAAAACAGCTGGCCGGGATTAGCCGACTGCATATCCGCCAGCGCCATCAGCGCATATTCCACCTGCTTGGGCATGGTTCCCACGATCATAAATCTCTCCGAGACCGTCATCCTGCCAAAATGCGGGCGGGATGCAAGTAAATAGGTTTTTATTTAGCTTATTTAAATTGTTGACACTCGGTCTAAATATAAGACAGAATCTCTCACCATTTAGGAAGGAGAAGCGAATCATGCAGATAACCGTAACCGAAAGCGCCGCGCGCCAGCTGCTGGACGCCGGACTGGACGAAGAAAAATTTTTGCGCCTCGGCGTGAAGCCCGGCGGATGCGCCGGCATGTCCTATGATGCGGTCGTCGACGACACCCTCACCGAGAACGACGAAATCGTCTTTGAGGATCATCCGCTGCGCGTTGTCGCCCACGTCCGCTTCCTGCCGCTGCTCGAAGGACTGGTCATTGACTTCTCCGACGATCTGGTTCGCCCGGGCTTCATCCTGAAAAATCCGAACGTCAAACAGTCGTGCGGATGCGGATCGAGCTTTAAAACCGAAGGGGCCGCCTGCGGCTCGGGAGGATGCGGATCATGAGTGTTTCCCCCACCTCCCTGCTCGGCGGCGAATCCGTCTACTGCATCAATCAGGCGCAGCTCAACGAAGCGGTGCGCCTGTATGAAAGCGACCCGGACGCCTCGCCGCGACTCAAACAGTTTGTTGAACAGGCGCAGTGCGAACTCAGCCGCAACGAACAGGCCGCGCTCGCTTTCGTCCTGATTGAACAGCTGCGCAACCCGCCGGACAAAGCGCCGTGCGCCTGCCAAAGCAAAAATAAAAATGAAGTGTGAAAAATTCCTGTTTCTTTTCCGAAGTTTGGAAAATCTTCTTCCAAACATTGGAAATTCGCAGCCGACGTGATAAAAACAAGCTGTTTTGGCGGCGCGACAGAAGAAAATCAGGAGATTTTATGAGCCTTGCAGACGAACTTCAGAAACTGAACGACCTCAAACAGACCGGAGCCATTTCGGATCCCGAATTCCAGCAGGCCAAAGAAACGCTGCTGGCGCAAAATCGCCCGGAGCAACCTGCCACAGTGCTCGACGTAAACACCTGGGGTGTATTTCTCCACCTCTCGCAGTTTCTCACCTATCTCATTCCGCTCGCTGGCATCATCGCGCCGATCATCCTCTGGCAGGTTAAAAAAGATGAATCCGAAATCGTCGACCGGCACGGAAAAATCGTTATGAACTGGCTGCTCACGGAACTCATCTTGTTTCTTATCGCCGCCCCGC
>JAQUXG010000280.1 GCA_028692515.1 Kiritimatiellales bacterium
CCAACCCTTGGAAAAAAGCGGAGCCGCTTTCCAAGGGTTGAAAATCTGAATCCGGATTCGACCCCGGCGTCCGCCCCGCCATCCGGCGCGGGCGGTCATTTCCGGTCGGCCCGGGTTGCGGTTATCCGAAGATCGGAATGAGGTGACGTTTCAGCAGATTGTGCGTTACGTTCCGTCCGACGATATCGCTGTGTTTTTCCAATGCCTGGAAAAATTCATCGCCCAGCTCATAGGCCACTTTATATGCCACATGAATCAGCTGGCGGAAGCTCACGTTATAGGCTGAGCAGGACTGCTCATGACGCAGTGCATTCACGTACTGCTCGCTGCTCCAGCCGTTTACCGTTTCAATCGAAGGAAGTTTCGCGGGATCAATGTCGATCACAGTCGCATAGGGTGCGGCCAGTTCATCGTAACGGGACAACGCGCCGGCATAAATCTTCTTGGCAACAGCCAGTCCGTCGCCGCCCGCTTCCGCCAGACCGATCACCTCTTCAAGCCAGGTCGTTCCGGCCGTCTTCACATGCAGCCCTGCGCCGTATTTTTTAATGATGCGGTTCATTGCCGGGTAAATCGCAAACTTGTCGCTTCCGGAATGAACACTCAACCGCAGGGTCTTTTTCAATCCGAACTGCTCCGCGGCGAATCGCAATACAGCTACGTCCTGTTCGAATTCCTTTTCAAACTGCGCGACGTCACCGACATAATCCACGCCTTTGTTAAAACGCCCGCTGAACTTCGGCGCAATCGTATCCACCGGGATTTTTTCCTGCGCAATCATCGCCAGAATGAAAAGCATTTCCACGGGAGTCTGCGGAGCTTCGGTTTCGTCCATCGAAACCTCGACGGCAAATGCGCCGGTTTTCTTGCCGGCAATGTGCCGGTAAATACGTCCGGCTTCCTGAACAGCGCTCAGATAATGTTCGGCGATTTTGCGGACATCGCCGGTACTGACTGCGGGTTTTTCATCCAGCCCGGGCAGTTCAATCTCTCCGGTGTACCGGCTCATCGATTCAACAAATGCGTCCACATCGCTTTGTGCCGCCGCTTCGCCGATATTCTCTGCAACGTCCAATGTGAAAAAGTCGGAGCTTTCAATAAAACCGTCAACGTTCGCCAGCGAAATATGATCGGCATCCACAAAATATTTCCCGCTCCAGCCAAGCGCCGCAACAGCAGCATCCGCCTCGGCGCGGAGCGATGCCGGTTCGGTATGAACCGTCTTGTGCTCGCGATTCGATTTATTCCAGACGGGACAGACATCAATGCCCTGCTTTTTCGCTTCGATATACGCCGTCAGCTGTGCTTCGCCCTCATGCCCGAACCGGTCGCCGCACCCCAATGTATAAACTGCTTTTTCCATCATCTCGTTTATTTAAACCCCGGAGTATGCCGAAAATCCGCCGTCGACCGGAACAATCACGCCGGTGACGAATTTCGCGGCCTCTGAAATCAGGTAGTGGATGGTGCCGTAAACCTCTTCCTGCTCGCCGAAACGGCGGAACGGCGTTTTGTTGATCACCTGCTGCCCGCGGGCGGTATAACTCCCGTCTTCATTAATCAGCAGCGCCCGGTTCTGGTTGCCGATGAAGAACCCGGGAGCCAGCGCGCAGACGCGAACCTTGTCGCCGTATTTCAGCGCCATCTCCGTGGCCATCCATTTGGTGAAATTGTCGATCGCCGCTTTGGCGTTGGAATAGCCGAGCACACGGGTCAGCGCCTGTGTGGCGGACATTGAGGAAAAGTTAATAACGCATCCGGCCTTCTGAGCCTTGAACGCTTTGGCGAAGGTCATCGTCGGCATGACCGTTCCTTTGAGATTAAGGTCGAGCACTTTGGAATAATCCTCGATCTTCAGATCAAAAACATCCTGATCGGGACCAATCGTCGCGCCGGGCATATTGCCGCCCGCACCATTGATCAGCACATCAATACGGCCCACATCAGCCATGATTTTCTGATAGACCTCGTCGAGCACCGTCTGATCAAGCACGTTGCAGGCATAACCGCAGCATTTGTCGGAAATTTTCTTGGCCGCCGCAACTGCCGCGTCCACCTTGTCCTGAAACAGATCCAGATAAATAACATATGCGCCCTGCTCCTGCAGATAGTTCGCCGTTCCGCCCGCCAGAACCCCGGCCGCGCCGGTCACTGCAATCACCTTGTCCGATACATCAAAAAGATTCTTCATTACGCTCCCTTGTTTTATCTCAATTGTTTGAGATAGTAATTATTATCGTTTCCCGCAAGCGGAAACTTGCTTTTTATTATGCAACAATACACTGTCTCAATAGTTTGAGGAGTCTGAATGGCAGTAAGTCAAAAACAGATTGCGCAGAAGCTTGGCGTATCGATTGCGCTGGTTTCGCGCGTTCTTTCCGGAAAAGCGGCCGAAATCGGTATTACACCGAACACCATTGAGCGGGTTCTGAAAACCGCCGAAGAGATGGGCTATGTCCCCAGCGCAGCGGCACTCTCTCTTAAAGGAAAGTCTACCCGTACCCTCGGCGTAACCGTTTACGACTTTAACGACCCCTTTTTCGGCGCACTGATTAAACAAATTCAAATTCAGGCCCACGAACACAACTATTCGCTGC
>JAQUXG010000028.1 GCA_028692515.1 Kiritimatiellales bacterium
CTAGCTTCTCACGCTTTCACGGACGTCGGGGTGTAGCTCAGACTGGTAGAGCGCTACGCTGGGGGTGTAGATGTCGCAGGTTCAAATCCTGTCACCCCGACCATTTTCTAAATCCACTCTTATTTATCCGGTTGCGGAATGCTGACACGGACGCCGGATTCACCGGCCTTTTGACTTATGAGCGGAAGATCCTGCTCCGCCTTTTCCCATGGAATAAATTCAAGGGGACCAAAGCCGTTTCCGAGTCCGGGAGCCAGCCGCAGTCCCTGATTCAGATAGGCCTTGGCGACGATGATGCTGTCAAGCGGGGCATAGCCCAATGCCCGTGCAGTGGCGATTGCCGAGGAAAGCACGCACCCGGTTCCGTGCGAATGTTTCGTATCGAGCCGCGGACTGGAAAGCCATGCGTGTTCTTTGCCGTTGCTCCAGTAGTCGCTGGAAAGCTCCATGTCGTGGGCACCGTGCCCGCCTTTAATCAGCACCTCTTTAACGCCGGTGGTCAGTGCTTTTTTTGCGGCAGCTTCGATATCGGCGGGTGTGGCGATTTCCATTCCGAACAGATGTTCTGCCTCAGGGATATTCGGGGTGATCAGATCAACGACTGGAAAAATTTTTTCTGTCAGGATTTTCCATGCGGCGGCTTCCAGCAGAAAGGCTCCGCTGGATGAAATTAAAACCGGATCACAGACCGTAAACGGCGCTTTAACGGTTTTCAGGAATGCCGCAACGATTTCGACTGTGGCGGCCGTGCCGAGCATGCCGAGCTTCACCGAGGCGGGCGGCAGGTCGGCCTTCAGGGCTTCGAGCTGGGCGGAAAGCATATCGGAGGACACCCACTCCAGGCGGCCGGTGCCGATCGTATTCTGAGCCGTCAGCGCAGTAATGGCTGAGCAATCGTGCGCGCCGAGCAGGTTGATGACTTTGATGTCGGCCTGAATGCCTGCGCCGCCGCCGGAGTCTGCTCCGGCTATTGTCCATACAATCGGTTTTTTCATGGGGCTGTTCCTCCGCGGGAAGCCGGCGGCGGATTGCTGACGGCTTTTTCGTTGAACTGATAGATGATCTCACCTTCATGCGCATAGCCGGTCTCGTGGGCGATCTGCTGAACAAAATATTTATCCGTACCGAAGCGTTCCTGTTTAATGCGCAACTCATTGATCGACTCTTTACGGGTGCGGATATCCTCTTCGAGAGCCTTCTTGGTCGACTGATAGTTGCGGAACTGATTCACCTTCGGCAGGAAGGCAAACACCACGCCGGCCAGTGCGAGCCCAAGCGCGGCAATCGCTACATAGCGGTAAACAACATTCCAATATTTTTGAGGACTCACGGCGCGCAGTATAGGGAAAAGAGTGTAGAAATAAAGCGTAATGCGTAATGCGTAATGAAGACCGGAAGGGGGACTCGGCTTCTCCCGTTACGCAATGCGTATTACTCGTTCCGCATCAAAAAAACGCTCTCCGCTTTCACGGAGAGCGTTTCGTATTTCCCGAAGGAAATGTTTAGCAGCCGTAGCGGGCTTCAGTGCCCAGCATCTCTTCGATACGGAGCAACTGATTGTATTTGCTGATCCGGTCGGAACGGCTCAGTGAACCGGTTTTGATCTGACCTGCGTTGGTGGCAACCGCGATGTCGGCAATCGTGTTGTCTTCGGTTTCGCCGGAGCGATGCGAAACAACAGCGGTGTAGCCGGCTTTGTGGGCCATTTCGATGGAGTCGAGCGTTTCGGTCAGGGTGCCGATCTGGTTGACTTTGATCAGGATCGAATTGGCGCAACCGGTATCAATACCTTTTTTGAGGTATTCTACGTTGGTTACGAACAGATCGTCGCCGACCAGCTGGCACTTGCTGCCGAGTTTATCGGTCAGAATCTTCCAGCCATCCCAGTCGTTTTCGCCCATGCCGTCTTCGATGGAGTCGATCGGGTACTTGGCGGCCAGTTCAGCCAGATAATCGGCCTGCTGAGCAGAAGTGCGCTGAGCGCCGTTCGGGCCTTCGAACTTCGCGTAGTTGTAAACGCCGTCCTTGAAGAACTCAGAAGCGGCGCAGTCGAGGCCGATCATCACATCTTTGCCCGGCTCATAGCCTGCATCCTTGATCGCCTGCATGATGCTGTCGGCAGCTTCTTCGGTTCCGCCCGAGAACTTCGGAGCGAATCCGCCTTCGTCACCCACTGCGGTGCTCAGACCTTTTTTCTTCAGAATCGCTTTCAGCGCGTGGAACACTTCCGCGCCGCAACGCAGACCTTCGCTGAAGGTTTTTGCGCCGACGGGGCGGATCATGAATTCCTGGAAGGCAATCGGAGCGTCAGAGTGCGAACCGCCGTTGATGATGTTCATCATTGGAACCGGCAGAACTTTAGCATTCACACCGCCGATGTAGCGGAAGAGGGGAATGTTCAGGTAATCGGCTGCGGCGCGGGCAACAGCCAGTGAGACGCCGAGGATCGCATTCGCGCCGAGGTTGCTCTTGGTCTTGGTGCCGTCGAGGTCGATCATGAATTTATCAACGCCAACCTGGTCGAGCGCATCCATGCCGATAACCGCCGGAGCGATGATTTCATTCACGTTTTCAACGGCCTTGAGAACGCCTTTACCGAGGTAACGCTTTTTGTCGCCGTCGCGCAGTTCGAGCGCTTCGTTTTCGCCGGTCGAGGCGCCTGACGGAACGGCCGCACGGCCCATTGCGCCGGATTCGAGGATCACATCCACTTCGATGGTCGGGTTGCCGCGTGAATCGAGGATTTCACGGGCCATAATTTCTACAATCGCTGACATATCTGCTCCTTTAGTTAAGGGGTTCTAAATTCCCTGAAAATGAGCCGGAACTATACGGATGACCCCGCACTCCGGCAACCATTTTCGGGTCGTTTTCCAATCATTGGAAAAAACAGACGGAAAGTTTCCAAGGTTTGGAAAAAACGGGTACCTTGCGTTCCAATGATTGGAAAACCGATGGACGAATCTGTAAAAATTTATACCGACGGCGCGTGCAAGGGAAATCCCGGGCCGGGCGGTTACGGCGTCGTCCTTTTGTCCGGCGGAAATCGCAAGGAGCTGTCCGGCGGATTCCGTAAAACGACCAATAACCGTATGGAAATGATGGCCTGCATCGAAGGACTTCGCTCGCTCAAACGACCGTGCATCGTGGACCTTACCAGCGACTCCAGCTATGTCGTCAACGCCATGGAAAAGGGCTGGGCCAAACGCTGGCGTTCCAATGGCTGGAAACTTTCGCCCGGAAAACCGGCCAAAAATTCCGACCTTTGGAAACTTCTACTCGATCTGTGCGCCGGGCACACCGTCAAGTTTCATTGGGTCAAAGGCCACGCCGGCCATCCCGAAAACGAACGGTGCGACGTGCTGGCCGTTGAAGCCTGTTTGCTGAAAGACCTGCCCGCCGACCTCGCATTCGAGGCCGACACCGTTCCTCCTGCCGAGCTTTTCAGTATGTGATTAAGGATCTAAACGTCCGTGAATGAGACCCAGGGGCAACGCCGCTGGCCGATCCGGTCTGAATTTGATCTCCACCTGCTTCCGGGCGTTTGACGATTTTTCAAATGCATGCATCACCTCGAGCACATGATAAGCCAGCTCACCGCTTGTCCGGTGTTTGCGTTTCCCGAGAATCGCATAGGCCATGTCGGCCGCACCGATGCTGCGCATGTTTTCCGCATAGGGGTGGCTTAACGTCTGGGTTTTCCACTCACCGGCGGCAGATGTAAATATCTCAACCGGCCCGCCGAAGGTGTTTGGATCCGGCACTTTTAAGGAGCCTTCCGTTCCGTAGAGTTCGATGGGACTGTGACCGTGTCGGTGCACATCAAAAGAAATGGTCACCGTGATGACCGCCCCGGAGTGAAACTCAAGGACTCCGGAATAGTGCGTGGGTACGTCAACGGGAATCTGTTTTCCGAAATGTTCTTTACAGGTGGCGGTTCGCTTTTCGAACGCGCGTGAAGTGATCGCAGTTACTGTTTTAACCGGGCCCAGCAGATGCACCAAAGCGGTTATGTAGTATGGCCCCATATCGAACATCGGCCCCGCACCGGTCTGATAGAAAAAGAACGGATTGGGATGCCAGGATTCCGGCCCCCGGGACATCAGAAATGCGGTTCCGCCCACGACGCGACCGATCCATCCGTCATCAATAATTTTTCTGCACGTCTGAAGCCCCGCACCCATAAAGGTATCCGGTGCACAGCCGACCAGAAGTCCTTTTTTCTTCGCCAGCTCCAGAATGGTCTGGCCGTCACGAAGGCTGATGGCAAGGGGCTTTTCGCTGTGCACGTGTTTGCCGGAGTTGAGTGCAGCCAGGCTGATTTCGGCGTGAACGGCCGGAACCGTGAGGTTGATAACAAGATCAACGTCTTTGTTCGCTAAAAGTTCTTTAACGGTCTCGGCTTTGCATTCGTTTTCTTCCGCTTTGGCCCGGGCGGCATCCATGTTGATGTCCGCGCAGGAGATGATCTTCAGTACCTCGAAGGTTTTTGCTCCGTTAAAGTAGGCTTGGGAAATATTTCCGCACCCGATAATGCCGATCCCGACTGTTTTTTTCTTTGCCATAAAATCTTTCTTTATTTGTTTCCGCGGGCGATGCCGGTTTTTGTGAGATAGGTATAGCTTTCCTGTACGGCTTTCATCATGTCCCCGGCATAGCTGTCGAGTTCGACAGCGATGTATGCTGTGTGAATTGCGGCTTTCGAAGCTCCAACGAGGTCAACCTGTCCGGTTCCGGCAGGAAGGAATGGCGTTGCGTTACTGATCATGATTTTGCCGTCCTGCGTTTCGGCTTCAGTAAAGGTGTCTGTTGCGTTGATGATTCCGTCTTTGAAGTGCAGGAGCTTTCCTCGCGGGCCGATTTCCCGTATAAAATCCGCAGGATTCAGCCCCGCTTTCATCACCCAGAAAATGTCCGCCTCCCAAAGAACCGTTTCGGGTGTGTTCTCTAGAAAAATGCGATAGCCAGGCACACCGTCTACCTCGGCAAGGTCCCAATCGTGATTGTGGTAGCCCACTTGAATGCCATACGGCTCAACAAATGCAGCAGCCTCGCAATACAGTTCGGCAGTCGCTTTGATGGCATCTGCCGTTGCAAAATCATTACGGAAGTTTTGCGGACAGCCTGTAATGAGGTATTTGTGACCCAGCAGTAGCGCCTCATCGATCACTGCATTTTTATTTTCGCCGACCGGAAGGGCTCTGTGGCAGGAAGGCGCTTTAAGCCCAAGTTCTTTGAAAAGCTGCGCCGCCTTGGCCGGGGTGGTTCCGGGAAAACCTGCCGGTTCAACATTTCCAAATCCCATATCCGCAATGGCTCGGATTGTCCCTTCGTAATCGGCTTCCGCCTGCTTCCGGACGCTGTAGAGTTGAACTGTAATTTCAGGAATCATCGTTATGCCTTTCATTGTTGTTGTCAAAAACAGTGATACAAATAGTGATATTCACTAAGATATCAGGTAACGTTTTTACGTCAATTGACTAAAACTATGATTGCTGGTGGAAAAATGAAGTGTGCATTAAAAGGAATGGGTTACTATAAAAGTCCGCTCGGAGGTGCTGCGAATCCGTACCGGATTCCGGATGGCGTTCTATTATTTGAATTAATTACCGCCGGAGCGGTATATTCGCCGTCCGGCGATACCTTGTGCGGTGCCGGTTGGATATTTGTTCATCAGCCCGGACAAGCAACCATCTGGCGTTCAAAGCCCGATGAGTTCTACGAATGCATGGTTGCCTCATTCCATCTTGAGCAGGTCTGCAATCCCGAACCGTGGCCTAGAGAGTTTTTTTGGGAGGACGTTGCGGGCGCTGTTCATTTCGCTCACGAAATGCTCTATGCCTTTCATCATACACATGTGGACCATGCGCTACTGAGCGATGTGGCGTTAAGCCAGTTCCGCTACCGGCTCGATTCTTTTCGCCGGCAGAAAAGCCGAATGGAAAATCCTCCCCGTATTGCCGCCATTATGGCGTATATCGAGAAAAATTATTCAAAGGCACTCGGAATCGAGGATATGGCCGCTCATGTGGGGATGAGTTCGTCGCACCTGTACGCACACTTCAGGGAACACGTAAAAATCACGCCACACCAGTATCTGATCCGTCAACGGATGCATGCCGCAAAGCATGCGTTGGCGACTTCGTCGGTGCCGATAAAAGCCATTGCGGCGGATGTCGGCTATGTTAATCCGGAAAATTTTTGCCGAGCATTCAAGCAACACACCGGGTTTACGGCGGCGGCCTATCGGAAAAAATACATGATTTACTAACAGAAAAGGCCGAGATGCATCCATTTACGTTAATTGGCGTTCATTCGCGGTTGAGACTTTGGTAATCTCCTCGTCATGCAGTGGCCGGAAAACATTCGTAAAAAGCTGAAGGAACTGCCGGACGCGCCGGGCGTTTATCTGATGCGCGGGCGGACCGGCGCGATCATCTATGTCGGCAAAGCCGTTTCCCTCCACAAGCGGGTTCAAAGCTACTTCCGTGAGAGCACCTACCGTAAAGCCGAACCAAAACTGCGCGGACTGATCCGCTCGATTACCGATTTTGACGTACTCGTTCTGCGTAGCGACGCCGAGGCGGTGCTGACCGAAGGCAAGCTGATCAAAGAATACAAGCCGCGCTACAACACGATGTTCAAAGATGACAAACGCTTCCCGCTACTGCGGGTTGATCTGCGCAAGCCGTTTCCAAAGTTTGAACTCTGCCGCATCGATAAACACGACGGCGCAACGTACTTCGGGCCGTACACCTCGGGACTGGCCGCGCGCGCGGCTCTGGAGTTTGTCGAAAAACGATTCGGCATCCGTCAGTGCCGCCCGGATCGGCCGGACGCTGAAACCTATCAGCACTGCCACAACGACATCATCCGGCAATGCTCTGCTCCGTGTATCGGCAAAGTCATGCCGGAAGAATATCTGGAGCGCGTGCAGACCGCTTGTGCCTTTCTGCGCGGCGAGCGACCGGAATACATCAAGGAAGTCCGCGTGCAGATGGAAGCTGCGGCAGAAACGCATCATTTTGAAGAAGCGGCGGCTTTGCGCGACATGATGTTCCTGCTGACCCGCGCGGTGAAAGAAAAGGCGCTGGTGCGTAAAACCGGACGCATGTTAATCGACGACGCGGAGCAGGGCATTCGGGATCTGGGTAAAGAGCTCGGATTATCCGGGCCGCCGCGAGTGATTGAGTGTTTTGACATTTCCAACATTTCCGGAACGAATGCGGTGGCCAGCATGGTATCCGCTGTTGACGGCGTTCCCGCACCGCAGCGCTACCGCCGTTTCCGCATTAAAACGGTCGAAGGCAGCGATGACCCGCGCATGATGGCCGAAGCCGTCAGTCGCCGCTACAGCCGCCTGAAAGAAGAGGGTGGTGCGCTTCCCGATCTACTGGTCGTGGACGGAGGCATCACCCAGTTGCGAGCCGCTTTCCAGGCATTGGAAGAAATCGGTGTAAAAGTTCCAATCATTGGAATTGCCAAGCAGCACGAAGAGATTGTGCGCGACGGAGTGCCGTCACTTTTTCTGCCGCGCGACTCGCGAGCGCTTCGGGTGATCACCGGGTTGCGCGACGAGGCGCACCGCTTCGCGATTGCTTATCACCGGAAGCTGCGCGCGCAGCGCATCCGCGAATCGGCGCTCGACGAAATTCCAACCATTGGAAAAAAGAAAAAAGAACTTCTGCTTAAACACTTTGGTTCGTTCGAACGGCTGCGCAACGCCAGCCTCGAAGAACTCCTTGCCGCTTCGGGCGTCGGCCCGAAGACGGCGGAGTTGATTTTTAATACGGTAGGGCGGGGTCCGTGACCCCGCCGCAGGGATAAGAGGGCGTTTAGCGAAGTTTCTTTTTCTCCGCTTTGGCCGCCTTTTTTTCCTTCATGGTCAGGGCCGGTTTCTTTTTGGTCTCTTTTTTTGCATCCTGTGCTTTTGACATAGCTTGGTTTCCTGTTGAGTTGTTCGTCGCTTCAAAATTTATGAACTAAAAGATCGTAGGAGGCTTCGAGCGCCTCGGGCATGACGCGCGGGCCGCCGAGTACGGGCATAAAGTTGGTATCGCCGTTCCAGCGCGGCACAAGGTGCTGGTGCAGGTGATCTTTCAGTCCTGCGCCCGCTGATTCGCCGAGATTGATGCCGATGTTGAAGCCCTGCGGATTCATCGCTTCGCGCAGAGCCGCGACCGCGCGGGCGGTGAGAACTGCCATTTCGAGATTTTCTTCCGGAGTCAGGTCGCCAGGCTCGGCAATGTGACGGAACGGAGCGACCATCAGGTGGCCGCTGTTGTACGGAAAACGGTTAAGCAGAACAGCACAGGTTTTGCCGCGGAACAGCAGCAGATTTTCACGGTCGGATGTTGCCGCAAAGATCCGGCAGAGAAAGCAATCGCCTTCTTTTTCGGCGCGGATATAGTCGATCCGCCAAGGGGCCCATAGAGGGCGTGTCATTCCGGTGTCCTGCGTGTTGCTCATGGGTCGGGATTATGATTAAGATGTCTCACCAACGCAAATAAGGAATTCAACCAGTGGCCCTGAAACTGATCCATGGAACCGACGAATATTTAGTGAGCGACAACGCCCGCAAGGCCGTTAACGCACTCTGCCCGGAAAGTGAGCAGACGCTGGGTCTGGAAACGGTCAACGGCGATGTCAAAACCATCGACGAAGCCGTGACCGCCCTCAAAACCTGTATCGGCGCACTGCGCACCATCGGGCTGTTCGGCGGACAGAAAACAGTCTGGCTCCGCGACGTATCCATCTTTAAAGACGCCGTTCTCAGCAAAAACCAGCTGGTGAAAGATCTGCTGGGCCAGCTGGCCGACGATATTAAGAAAGGTCTGCCGGACGGTCAGAACCTGATCATTTCTGCGCCGGGTGTCGACCGCCGCTCTGTCTTCTACAAGGTTTGCGAAGCTGCCGGGGCCGTCGAAGCCTACGACCTGCCGGAGCAGGACTATAAAAAGAAACCGGTCATCCGCGAGCGGGCGCAGACCTTGTTTGCTGAAGCCAACTGCCGGATCGGCGCGGGCGCGCTCGACCTGTTTCTTGAAAAGGTCGGCACCGACACCCGCCAGCTGGTGATGGAAGCCGAAAAGCTGATGCTCTACATTGGAGACCGCAAAGAGATTACCGTCGAGGATGTCCGGGCGATCACCTCCTCCACATCCGAAGCCATTGCCTGGGATTTCACCGACGCACTGGGCGAACGGAAATTGAATGACGCACTTAAAATTCTGCGCCAGCTGATTTTTCAGGGCGAGCAACCCGTCGGCATCATGTTCGCCGTTGAAAATCTCTACCAGAATCTGTTGCAGTACCGCGCCTACATCGACCACGGCTGGTTGAAACTTTCCGGCGGCTACGGAGCAAACGCCGTCCAGTGGAGTGATGATCCGGATATGGACAAGCTCTTTGCCCAGCTTCCCGCCGACCCGCGCGAAATCCACTGGTTCCGCACCTCGAAGCTGGCGCAACAGGCAAAAAACTACAGCGCCGAAGAGCTTTGCCGCTGCCAGAAGCGTCTGCTCAAAACGCATGAACAGCTCGTCTCCAGCGGGGTTCCGGCAGAGATGATTCTCGAAATGCTTGTCATCAAATTGGTCGGGAAAGTTTGAACATAAAAATTATTGTAGCTGCGATCCGTGATCGCGGAATCCCGGCGGGCTCACGGTGCCCGCCCTACAAGAACGATTGCTATGGCTATTAAAGAAAATTTAGAAATTGTCGAGAAACGAATCTGCGCGGCCTGCGAAAAGGCCGGACGTAAACGCGATGAAGTCACGCTGGTCGCGGTATCCAAAACCAAACCGGCGGAAGTCGTTATTGAGGCCGCCGATGCAGGTCAGATTCTGTTCGGCGAAAACAAGGTGCAGGAGGCGCAGAATAAAATTCCGCTTTGCCCCGGATCATTGCAGTGGCACCTGATCGGGCACCTGCAGAGCAACAAAGCCCGCATGGCCGCCTCGGGAATTTTCCGGATGATTCATTCCGTCGATTCAGAAAAACTGCTTCGCGCGCTTGACGAATATACCGCCGTGCCGCTGCCGGTTCTCATTCAAGTCAACGTCTCGGGCGAAGGCTCCAAAGACGGCTGCCCGCCGGATGAAGCCGCCGCGCTGATCGAAGCCGCCAACCGGTGCAGCAAGGTCGAGGTACACGGACTGATGACGATCCCGCCGTTCACCCCCGACCCGGAAAAAGCGCGCGTTCATTTTTCCAACCTTCGGAAACTCCGCGACCGGCTTCAGCAGGAAACCGGCACGCCGCTTCCGGAACTCTCCATGGGCATGTCGCACGATTTTGAAATCGCGATTGAAGAAGGCGCCACATTCATCCGGGTGGGGAGCGATATTTTTGGAAGCAGATAGGGGCGACATGCATGTCGCCCGTACAGATCGGGAGAAAATTATGATTATGGAATCAAAAGTTGTGTTTATCGGCGCGGGCAATATGGCGGAAGCGATTGTCAGCGGAATGGTGGCAGCAAATTTCTGCGCGCCGGAAAAAATCATCATGACCGATGTTCGCCCGGAGCGGCTGGCTGAGCTGGAGGCGGAATACGGCGTATCCACTTCCACCGACAACAGCGTGGTCAAAAACGCCGAAATTGTTCTGCTGGCGGTCAAGCCGCAGGTCATGGCCGATGTTCTCAAAGGATTTGCGCCGGTGCTTCGTAAAGAAACGCTCGTCATCAGTATTGCGGCCGGAATCCCCACCGTAAAAATCGAAGCGTTACTCGGCGGCAACCGCCGCGTCGTTCGTGTCATGCCCAACACGCCTGCACTGGTCGGGCAGGGGGCTTCCGCACTGGCCGCCGGGGCCAATGCCGACGAAGCCGACCTGGAGGTGGCAGAAGCGATTCTAGGCTGTGTCGGGCTGACCGGGCGGGTGGAAGAAAACGAGATCGATGCGGTAACTGCGCTCAGCGGCTCCGGCCCGGCCTATGTTTTTTATCTGCTTGAAGGGATGCTGGCGGCGGCGGACAAGATGGGTCTCGATAAAGAAACCGCCCGCAAACTGGCGCTCAAAACAGTCGAAGGTGCCGCACGCCTGATGGAAGACTCCGGCGAAGCGGCCGATGTGCTGCGCGCCAAAGTCACTTCCAAAGGCGGAACCACCGAAGCGGCGATTCGGTCGATGGATGAAGCGGGCGTAAAAGAAGCGATCATTCAGGCGCTTTTAGCCGCTCAGAAGCGGTCTGTTGAGCTTTCAAACGCGGAGATTTTTTCAACCGCAAAGATCGCATAAAACACAAGAAACCGGAGGCTGGCTTCTGTTTTTGCGTTCCTTAAGGCTGGAGCCAATGATCGGAGTCGAACCGATGACCTGCTCATTACGAATGAGCTGCTCTACCAACTGAGCTACATTGGCCAAAAGAGCGCGTATTAAGCCAGAGGCGCTTGGGCGGGTCAAGAGTTTCCAATGGTTGGACGAAAGTTTCCGGCATTTTCCAAGGATTGGAAAAAAATGTTCCAATCCTTGGAAATATTTTGTAGGGCGGGGGCCGTGACCCCGCCAAGACCGCGATCATCCGCCGTCGTCTGGCGGCTATGGCGCGACAAGTGGATCGCGGCTACAATTATTCAGCCGGGGCTTCAACCGGAACCACATCAATAACCGGTTCTTCGGTTTTGCCTTTGCCCTTTTTGT
>JAQUXG010000281.1 GCA_028692515.1 Kiritimatiellales bacterium
CGCGCTGGTTACCCTCGCCTTCCCCCGTCTCAGCTGAGTTTCCAAACATTGGAAAAACCTGCTTTATTTTTTCCAATATTTGGAAAAAGAAAAAGGCACTCTGGATTTCCAGAGTGCCTTTCGCTTTTCAGCCGTTGCGAGCTTAGCCGAGGCGGGCTTCCAGAGCAGCCATCTGTTCTGTCATCTTCGCCGGCAACTTATCGCCGAATTTGCCGAGGTATTCCTTGGCGTCTTCGAGGGTCTTCTTGAAGAGGGTCACATCGACCTTCATCAGTTCAGCCCAGTCTTCCGCCGGAATGTTCAGGCCGTCGAGGGTCAGGTCGCCGTCGATCGGCATCAAACCGATCGGCGTTTCGCGAGCTTCAACTTTGCCTTCAACGCGGTCGCACATCCATTTGAGAACGCGGCTGTTGTCGCCGAAGCCGGGCCAGAGCCATTTGCCGTTTTCATCTTTGCGGAACCAGTTGACGTAGAAGCAGCGCGGAGCTTTGTTGCCAAGGGTTTCACCCATGTCGAACCAGTGCTGCATGTAGTCGCCGGCGTGGTAACCGATGAACGGGGTCATGGCGAAGGGGTCGAAACGAAGCGACTGTTTGACATCCAGTGCGGCAGCGGTCGGCTCGGAAGCTGCGGTTGCGCCCATGTAAACGCCCTGGTTGAAGTCGAAAGCTTCGTGTACGAGCGGCATCGTGGTGGTGCGGCGTCCGCCGAACACAAAGATGTCGATCGGCACACCGGCCGGATTTTCCCAGTCTTCACAGATGACCGGGCAGTTGGCTGCGCGGGCCGTAAAGCGGCTGTTCGGATGAGCACCTTTGATCTTCTTGCCGTCAGCATCCTTCATATCCGGAGTCCACGGATTGTTTTTCCAGTCCGTTCCGCCAGCACATTCAACGCCCATGTCTTCCCACCAGACGTCTTTGTCTTCCGTGACAACAACGTTCGTGAAGATGGTGTCTTTCGCGCAACTGGCGAGAGCCATCGGGTTAGAGTATTCTGCGGTACCCGGAGCCACGCCGAAGAATCCGGCTTCCGGATTGATCGCATAGAGACGTCCGTCAGCACCCGGCTTCATCCAAGCGATATCATCGCCGATGGTTTCAACCTTCCAGCCCGGTACGGTGGACTGAAGCATGGCCAGGTTGGTTTTTCCGCAAGCCGACGGGAATGCCGCAGCAATGTGGAATTTCTTACCCTGAGGGTTGGTGAAACGCAGGATGAGCATGTGCTCGGCCATCCAGCCTTCGTGACGGGCCATGTTGGAAGCGATACGCAGCGCCAGACACTTCTTGCCGAGCAGCGCGTTTCCGCCGTATCCGGAACCGAAGGACCAAATCAGGTTTTCGTCCGTGAAGTGAGCAATGTACTTCTTTTCGATCGGAGCACAGGGCCAGCGGGCATCTTTTTGGCCGGGCTCAAGCGGAGCACCGACAGAGTGCAGGCAGGGAATGAACTCATCCGTTGCGTCGATCAGCTCCAGCACCTTGGTGCTGACGCGAGTCATGATGTGCATGTTGCACACAACGTAAGGAGAGTCGGTGATTTCAATTGCGTTTTTAGAGATCGGGGAACCGATCGGGCCCATCGAGAAGGGAATGACGTACATCGTGCGGCCCTTCATGCAGCCTTTATAGAGTTCGGTCATGGTCTTCTTGAGCTCAGCCGGATCAATCCAGTTGTTCGTCGGACCGGCATCTTCTTTTTTTACGGAAGCGATGTAGGTGCGGTTTTCAACACGAGCCACGTCAGACGGGTCGGAGTTGAAAGCAAAGCTGTTCGGGCGTTTCTGCTCGTTCAGTTTGATGGCCATGCCGCTGGCGACCATTTCGGCCATCAGGCTGTCATATTCTTCAGTCGATCCGTTACACCAAACCACCTGATCCGGCGTACACATTTTTTCGATTTCGGCTACCCATGCGAGCAGCTTTGCATTCTTTGTCGGTGCGCTCATTTGCGTCCTCCTCTGTTAGTTAAGGGTTCTCAAATCCGATTAAAATTCCGCATAACGTGGAGGAATGAACTCATCATGTCAAACATTCCAACCATGAAATTTCAATGCGGATGAGTAACATTTTTGTCGTATACCAGACAGGCATTATAATTGAGCAGTTTTTGCCGGACAAACCGGGGCGAACCGGTCAAACTGCGAACCCTGTTTATGAAAGCATTTAAAGCATATGACAT
Source organism: Kiritimatiellales bacterium (assembly GCA_028692515.1). Lineage (GTDB taxonomy): Bacteria > Verrucomicrobiota > Kiritimatiellia > Kiritimatiellales > Tichowtungiaceae > Tichowtungia. The sequence continues at coordinate 2,185 of JAQUXG010000281.1, forward strand.
CCGCGGAGTGTACAACCGAGACTTCGACTCTTCCACTGTTCGAAAAATCGGTTTCTTCCTGCCGGAGTTACTGAACGCCGACACCGTTCTGGTCGGACGCGACGCCCGCGTCAGCTCACCGGAAGTTTTTGAAGCGCTCTGCGACGGTATCACGCTGAGCGGTGCAGATGTGGTTTCGATCGGTCTGGCCACCACACCAACCATTTATTTCGCCACCGCAACGCAAGGCTTTGATGCCGCCGTACAAATCACCGCCTCGCACAATCCGCCGGAATACAACGGACTCAAGGTTTGCAAAACCGGCGCCCTGCCCGTCGACTATTCCGCCGGCCTCGCGGATCTCGAACAGATGTGCGAGACGCAGGCAATCGTTCCGGCAAAACAGCGCG
>JAQUXG010000029.1 GCA_028692515.1 Kiritimatiellales bacterium
CCGCAGTCGGTCGGCCCGGCCATTCCCGGAGTCGAAATGAAAATTACGAACGAAACCGGCGATGAACTGCCGCACGGCACCGTCGGCGAAATCTGCGTGCGCGGCCCGAACGTGATGAAGGGCTACTGGAAACAGCCGGAAGAAACCGCCAAGTCGTTCTTCGGCGAATGGTTCCGCACCGGCGACCTCGGCACGGAGGACGACGACCACTATTTCTACATTGTCGACCGCATCAAGGACATGGTCATCGTCAACGGCATGAACGTCTATCCGCGCGTCGTCGAAGAGATCCTTTACAAACACGAAGAGGTGCGCGAAGCGGCGGTAGTGGGTCAGCCGCACAAACTGCACGGCGAAATTCCGGTGGCGTATATCTCGCTCAAAGAAGGGTTCCAATGTTTGGAAAAAGATATCCGCCGGTTCTGTATGCTGCACCTCGGACGCCATGAAATTCCCAGAAAGATTATTTTCATGACCGAACTGCCGAAAAATGCGGCAGGTAAAATTGTGAAGCGTGAGCTGCGCAAAGCGGGTGAAACCGAACGGGGAGTGGATTTATGAACTTGAAAATTGATCAAAAACAGGCGGTTCAAAACCTGATGGAGCTACTGGCTGCGGATGGCCCGAGCTGCGGCGAAGGCCCTGTCGCGAACGTGGTCAAACAGCAATTGCTGGCGGCAGGTTGCGATCCCAAGTGGATCCGTGAAAATGTCAGCAAAAAGCGGCTTCCGAAAGAGTTCACCATCGGTAATCTGGTCATAAAAATCCCCGGTACCGTCAAAGCGCCGCGCCTGATGTTCTCCGCCCACCTCGACACCGTACCGATCTGCCGCGGCGCGGTGCCGGTTAAAAAAGGCAACCGGATTGTTCCTCAAGGAAAAACCGGACTAGGCGGCGACAACCGCGCTTCCGTGGCGACTATCGTTACCATGGCGCAAACCATTCTGAAAAACGACCTGCCCCGTCCGCCGCTCACCCTGCTTTTTCCGGTCGGCGAAGAAAACGGACTGCACGGCGCGAAAGCGTTTGAAGCCGCCGAAGGTGGCAATCCGGCGATGTGTTTTAACATCGACGGAAGCGGCGAACGCGGCGGCGTGATCGGCGCGCTCGGCGCGATCCGCTGGGAAGCGACCGTACGCGGGAAAAGCGTCCATGCGGCAGTGAACCCCGAGGGCGGCGTTTCATCGGCCATTATCGCAGCCAATGCCATTGCGTGGCTGAAGGCCAACGGATGGTTCGGACGGATCAATAAAGGAACGGTCAAAGGCACCGCCAACGTCGGCACGCTCAAAGGCGGTGAAGTGGATAATCAGGTGATGGACAATCTGCTAGTCACCGGTGAATGGCGAAGCCACAGCCCGTCGTCGCTGAAAAAAATTTCCAAGGTTTGGAAAACCGCGTTTGAAAAAGCCGCGCGCGAACTGAAAAATAATCAGGGCGAATGCGGATCGGTCGAGTTTTTTACCGCCAGTGACTACCGCAGTTTCCGGCTGAAAACCGGCGAGCCGGTGGTGAAGCGTTTTCTGAAAGCCGCGCCTCTGGCGGGGCGCAAGGCATACACCGAAGTCATCAGCGCCGGGCTCGATGCCAATATTCTGAACGAAAAAGGCATTCCGACCATCACCTTCGATGCCGGCAACCACAACGCGCACGACCTGAACGAATACGTTGATATCCCGCGTTATCTCGAAGCCTGCAAACTGGCGACGAGTTTGGCCACAGAACTGTAAATACCAACCGCCGATGTTTTTTGGACGCACGCGACTCATTGGTTAAAGAGAAGCGTCGCTCAAGTCTGTTTTCCGGGAGAAACTTTTTGCAAGATCTCAATTAAATCTTCCAGCCGCACCGGTTTCGTCAGGTAGTCAAACATGCCGCACGTCATACCCTCATCTCGGCTTTCCTGCAACGCGTGGGCGGTCATGGCCACAATCTTCGGGCTGTTTTCCGGCAGATAGCGCTTCCGTAGTTCCATCGTCGCTTCTATCCCGTCCATTATTGGCATTTGAATATCCATTAAAATCAGGTCGTAGTGCTTACGTTCCACCGCCTCAAGAACCTCACATCCGTTTTTAACCAAATCCGCCTTGTAGCCCACCCGTTCCAGCATTTTCAAGGCGACTTTCTGATTTACCTGATTGTCCTCCGCTAACAGTATTTCCAGCGGATTGGTAAGCCCAAGTGTGTGATTGACCTGTATCTCTTGCGGATGAGTGAGTCTCTCTGTGGTTTTGTGCTCTACTAAATTCGCCAGAGCCTCCATCAAAAACTCCGGTTTTACCGGTTTGCATAACCAGTCATCCGCGACCTGCTTGTCGTGGCTCACCCGATGCGTAATTGAGCTGAGTATCAGAATGGGCAGATTACTGAATTCAATCCGTTTTCGTAAATTTTCGGCCAACATTTCTCCGTCCATGTCCGGCATCATCATATCCAGAACCGCCATATCCAGTTTGCCCAAACTACTCAAATGCGTCAGTGCATCCTGTCCCGACGTAAAGACCAGCGGAATCATTTTCCATTTTTTAAGCTGATACTCAAGAATCCGCAGGTTTGTCTTGTTATCATCAACCACCAGTATCCGCTGACCTTGCAATACGTTTAGATTGATCCTCGTTCGGGCCTCCTCGTTGTTCGACGCGGGTTTGAGTAAAATATGAAACTTAAATTCGCTGCCTTTTTTCAGATCGCTGTGGACATCAATGTCGCCCCCCATCATTTCAATCAATTTTTTGCAGATCGACAGCCCCAGCCCGGTTCCTCCGTATTTGCGAGTGGTTGAAGCATCTGCCTGTTCGAACGGCTGAAATATCTTTTTCGCCGTTTCAGTGTTCATTCCAATGCCAGTGTCTGTTACCGAAAAATTGATGCGATACTTTGTCTCATCGAACGCATTCCCCGCAATTCTCACAATGACCTCGCCCACCTCCGTGAACTTAATGGAATTACTCAGGAGATTAAGCAGAACCTGCCGCAAACGAGGAGCATCCCCGACAAATATTTGGGGTATATCGCCGGTCGTGGAATAAGCCAGCTCCAGCCCCTTCTCGGCGGCTTTCGGCGCAACAATGTCCAGCGCAGTCTCCACACAATGGGTCAGATTAAAGGGTACTGATTCGAGTTCCAGCCGCCCGGCCTCAATCTTGGATAAATCAAGAATATCATTAACCAGCGTGAGCAAAGCGTCGCCGCTGGTTTGAATGGTTTCGACGAAATCTCGCTGTTCTAAACTCATCGGCGAGTCCGCCAGCAGCGAAGTCATACCAATTACCGCATTGAGAGGAGTCCGGATTTCATGACTCATATTGGCCAGAAAAGTGCTTTTTGCCCTCGCCGCATTTTCGGCCGCTTTTTCGGCCTCTTCAGCCCTCTGTTTCGCTATAATCAGTAGCTGTTCGTTTTCAACCTGCTGGGTAATGTCACGGGAAATACCCGCGACCCCAATTACTTCATCTTTTTCGTTATAGATCGGACATTTAATGGCTTCAACATATCTGGTTTCCCCGGCTGGGGAAACGTGGCTTTCACGCATACGCGTTACTTTACCCTCTGCCATTTGTTCTTGTTCTTTGTCGTACAATTGCTGTCCGAGCGGGGCAGGGAAAAAATCAATATCTGTTTTTCCGATCACCTTATCAAGGGATGAGGACTCCTTTGCCTTAAGCCAAGCCTTGTTTCCGCCAAGTATTCTGGACTGACGGTCTTTATAATAAATCCGGTCTTCAAGGTTATCGAAAATTGTTCGAATAATGGCTGTGTTTTTCTCCGCTTCCTGTCTGGCTCGGATTAGCGCTTCTTCATGGGTTACCTGTTGCGTAATATCTAAACCAATTCCAACCAGACTGAAAACAGTACCCTGTTCGTTTTTCAGCGGAATTTTTGTCGTTAAAAACCAGGCCTCCCCGCCATCCGGACTACGTCCCTTCTCTTTAATATTCGATAGGGATTCTCCGGACTGAATCAGCTCCTGTTCCTCGTCGTAAATTTTCTGTGCAAGGTGTTTTGGATAATAATCGAAGTCTGTTTTCCCCAGCATATCTTCTGGAGATTCTTCATGCATTCCCTCGGCCAACTTTTTATTTGCCAGAAGAAACCGGCTCTCAGAATCCTTGATATAAATGCAGGCGGGCAAGCTGTCGATAAGCGTTTCCATCTGAATGATTTCCCGCTTCCGCCGAACCTCTGCTTCTTTTATTGAAAAAATATTGGCAAAAAATATCGAAAAAATACGGAAAACCTCGATGGAGTTCTCCTTCAACGGTTTTTTATCCGCGAAGTTGTCCGCCATCAAATAGCCTAATGGATGGCCATCTGCTGCGGTTATGGAAACACAAAGACAGTCGGCAAGACCCAAAACCGTCCCTTGCAAATCCATCAATTCAACATTTTGACAAATCTCCGCGGTTTGTCCGCAGGCGGCGGCAGCCTCCGTGATCCGGTTTGACTGCTCTCTGGTTTCAATGGGCTGATCTAGACCATAGAACCCATAAAATGAGCCGGCATGATCTAAGGGCGTTTCGTTTAAACAAATTGAAACCCTCTCGTAATATAAACACTCCTTGATTAATCGTATCCCCGTCTGACATATCTCCCGAACCGTTCCGGCGGTTTGAATCTGACTGCAAATGTCGACTATAGTTCTAAGTTGTTTCACAGAATTCTCCTTAGGTTTCTCCGCACACAAGCCATCCAGCCGAGCCAGTTCAAAACGATCGGCTCACCTTGCCTTCAAGAATTGAAATACTCAATCTGTATTTGCACCCGCTTGCAAGATACAACCCTGTTTCCAGACAACGGCGCAGCCCCGCTTGTAACTGAAAACAAACCTTCTCTTACTTGCAGCATTCCGGCTAAAGTTTCCGATATTTCAGAATCCGGTTCGGGCGAAATTTGGTTTGTGGAAAAAGTCTGCGATCCGTCAAAATAGAAACTTGTTTTTGCGGTGACGGTCTTTATGATGCGTCACTCTTTTCCGGAGGGGTGGCAGAGTGGTTTAACGCGCCGGTCTTGAAAACCGGAGAACCGCAAGGTTCCGGGGGTTCGAATCCCTCCTCCTCCGCCAAAACCGTCGGTTGGCGGTTTTTTTTAAAGAGGGATGAGAACTCCAGAGGTCACGCCGAGCCCGTCGGGCACGCCAGCCCCCTGCTCCTTTGACAGTGAGCACTAGGCTTTTTCAGCTCCGCAGTACTTCTGAAGAACCGCCACGAGGCTCTCCATATGAACGGGTTTGGAGAGATAGTCATCCATGCCGGCGTCGATACATTTCTGGCGATCCTCTTTAAGCGCGTGCGCGGTCATGGCGACGATCGGGATGTCGCGAATCTCCCCGACCATCTGACGGATAGCCTGGGTGGTTTCAAAACCGTCCATGATGGGCATCTGGCAGTCCATAAAAATCAGATCAAACTGCTTGAGTGCAATCTGCTCAAGCGCCCGCGCGCCGTTGGGCGCGACGGTTACGGTGCAACCGGTCTTTTTGATCATGGCGGTGGCCACCTTCTGATTCACCAGATTATCTTCAACCAGAAGAATCTGAGCGTTGATCTGTTTCGGTTTTTCCGGCACCGGAGCAACAACCGCGACAGGCACATCGGTCTCCACAGCGCCCAGTTTGAGATTGAATTGGAAGGTGGTTCCTTTATCGACTTCACTGGACACACTGATTTTACCCCCCATTAACCCGACCAGCTGACGGGTGATGGCCAGTCCGAGACCGGCTCCGCCGTATTTACGTTTAGAGGATGTGTCGCCCTGTGTGAATTTGTCAAAGATGCGCTCCTGCAGGTCGGATGTCATACCGATTCCAGTATCTTTCACGTCCGCCAGAATATTCCAGCCGTCGCCGTCCCGTTCCGCCTGCATGCGGATCTGGATGTGACCGTCATGAGTAAATTTGAGTGCATTACCCACCAGATTGATCAGAATCTGACGAACCCGCCCGGAGTCACCAAGCAGCTGCTTCGGCATGCTGTCGTGGATAGCGATCGAGAGATTGACTCCCTTGCGGCCGGCACGGTCGGCGAAAAGCAGAACTACTTTTTCAACCGTTTCGCGCATACAGAACGGTTCAGGATGCAAACGAACCTCCCCGGCTTCAATACGGGAAATGTCGAGCAGCTCGTCGATGATGCGCATCAGCTCCTTGGTGGATTCCATGATGGTCTGGATGCTGTCACGCTGATCCGCAGTCAGTTCGGTTTCGAGAAGTAACGTCGTCATACCCATGACACCGTTCATCGGGGTGCGGATTTCATGACTCATATTGGCAAGAAACTCGCTCTTGGCGCGGCTGGCCCGCTCGGCATATTCCTTGGCCTTCACCAGCTCTTCGCTGGCGTGTTTCAGTTCGGAAAGATCGACATCGATGACATACATTTCCCATTCACCGCGCTGGTTACGCGTGGCGAGGCGGCTGGAGTAGACCGCCACCTGCCGCCCGTCTGCCGTGCGTTTCATCATTTCGCCGGAAGGAATCGGTTCGCCGGTTTTCACCCAGTCGTCAAATGCCTTGACCCGTTCTTCGCGCTGGTCGAGCGGAAACACCAGATCTTCGATTTTCTTCCCGAGAACATCTTTTTTGGAATACCCATAGAGTTCCTCACTGGCGTGATTCCAGAAAATGGCCTCGCGGTTGACGTTATACCCCTGCACAGCGATGTGCGGAATTTCTTCGAACAGGAAATGCAGCCGTTTTTCGCTCTCCTGCAGCGCTTCGTAAATGCGACGGCGCTCGGTGATGTCCTGACCCACGCTCTGAATTTCGACCACCTTGCCGGACTCGTCGAACACCGCGATGTTCTCCCACTGCACCCACGCGGTGCGGGTGCGGGCGCGCATCCGATGCTCAACCGCCACCACCCGTTCGCGTCGTGACACCAGTGACCCGGTCACTTTCTCCAAAATCGCCATGTCGTCATAATAAATATAGGAGTGAATGCTGTTACCGATCAGGTCACCGCGCAACCGGCCGACAAACCGGCAGAAGGCTTCGTTCACAAAGGTGAAGGTGCCTTCGGTATCCGTGCGGATAATAAAATTGCTCTGTGCCTCGATCAGTCCGCGGTAGCGCATTTCGCTTTCTTTGAGCGCCTGCTCGGACTGTTTGCGCTGGGTTATATCCCGCACCATCAGCATCACCGCCCGTTTACCGGAAAACCGCATGGTCGCCCCGATGATTTCCACAGGGACCACACGCCCGTCACCGGCCAGAGAGACTCCATCGTACCGCTTCAGCTCCCCGGTGAACCATTTACTGAAATCACGTTTTACATCGTTTCTGGAGTCTTCCGGAACCAGATCAAGCATATTGCGTCCGATCAACTCGTTGTGGCCTAAATTATGGAATTCGCACGCCACCGGATTGGCGTCCAGAACGTTTCCGTTTTCATCTTCAATAAAAATGGCATCGGGTGAGTTCTGAAAGATCGTGCGCAGACGTTCCTCGCTGTTGCGCAGTTGTTCGGTTTTTTCAAGCACGCGCCGGGACAGCCGGATGTCCCACACCCAGAACAGCAAAACCGCGACCAGCAGAACTCCGATTCCGATGACGACATAGCGAATATAACGAACAGTCTGAAATCCAAGCGATGTATATTCGATTCCGGACCACTTGCGTTGAACCCGGTCGATCACTCCGCCGGCCTGCGCCCGCTCGACCGATTTACTTAAAATGGCAAGCAGGGTCTGATTGGTGCGGTCGACCGCCATACAGCACTGACCGGTATAGAGAGGCCGTCCGACCTTTTTAACCCGCTCCATCCAGCTGTTCTGATAGAGGTAATAATAGACCACCTGTTCGTCGCCGATAATCGCGTCCGCCTGCCCCGTTGCAACCGCCGCAACAGCTTGTTTGAAGCTGGGTGTCGGCAGAATTCTGCAGTTAATGTTCTGTTGATGTAGAAACTCTTCAGCATAATCCTGTTCCGGCACAGCGACTGTTTTGCCGTTCAAATCAGAAAGCGTCTGGATATCCCCGGAAGCCGACGGAACAAAAATAGAGGCCGGAACCTTAAAAACAACCGGCGTGAATCCGAAATCGCGGGCCCTCTCGTCGCTGTAAAACAGACAGGTGACCACATCGCACATCCCGCTCAACACCGCCACGCGCGCCTCTTTGAGCGGCATGTGGTAAAACTCAGCAGTAAAGCCGGTGTTCGTCGCCAACCAGTTACCGACCTCAATCGCCATACCCAGCGGCGCGCCTTCCACGCCGATAAATTCAAACGGCGGATAATTTTCCGTACTGGCAAACCGGATCACCCCGTCGTGGTCGTTGAGCCAGGCCTGCTCCTGCGAAGTCAGCTGGATCGAGTCGGCCGAAGCAGAAGAAAAGAGAAGAAGGCAGCACGCTGCCGCAACACCTTTTGAGAAAAATCTGTGCATGGCGGAAAACTATCGGTTTCCCCTCCACCCGTCGAGCGGGAAGAGCCTGTTTTCCAGAGTTTGGAAAATAATTTTCCAAGGTCTGGAAAAAACCGGCCGGAGTTTCCAAACCTTGGAAATCTATGCAGCTACAAGCGGCAAACCGGCCCGAAAAGTTCCAGACATTGGAAACTCTTAACCAACGTCAACAATCGACGGTGTATAGTCGGCTGGCGGCTCGTAACCGAGCAGCTTGATGCAGGTTCCGGCCAGACTGCTGATGCCCAAATCCTTCGCCGCAGAAAGCCGTGCTTTGGCGGTGCCGGACGGATCGTAAACGATGGCCGGAACCGGATTGAGCGAGTGGGCGGTTTTGGCATTGGGCTTGCCGTCTTTGCCGGTTTTCACCGCACCGGTCTTGTCGTGCTCATACATGTCGTCCGCGTTGCCGTGGTCGGCGCTGATGACCATGATGCCGTTGGCTTTTTCGACAGCGGCTTTGAGTTTGCCAAGACCTTCATCAACTGCCTGAACCGCAATGGTGACTGCCGGAAAAACGCCGGTATGGCCGACCATGTCGCCGTTGGGATAGTTGAGACGGATAAATTCATACTTGCCGCTCTCAATGGCTTTCACAACGGCATCGGTAATTTCGTCGGCCTTCATGCGCGGAGCGTTTTCAAACGGGCAGACGTCGGATTTGATTTCAACGTAGTCTTCAAGCGCCTCGTTGAATTTGTCGGCGCGGTTGCCGTTGAAGAAATAGGTGACGTGTCCGTACTTTTGCGTTTCGCTGATGGCCAGCTGATGAATGCCGGTGGCGGCGAGAAATTCGCCCATCGTGCGGTCAATGGCGGGCGGCGTGACGAGATAGTTTTTCGGGATTTTCAGATCGCCGTCGTACTGCATCATGCCGGCGTAATTAACTTTCGGCTTCGGACCACGGTCGAACTCTTTCAGTTCGTCGGCTTCAAACGCTTTGGTGATTTCCAGCGCACGGTCTCCGCGGAAGTTGAAGAAAACCACGCTGTCGCCGTCGACGATCGGGCCGACCGCTTTGCCATCGCGTTCGATCACGAACGGCGGCAGATCCTGGTCGAGGATACCGGGTTTTTCAGCGCGGAAGGTTTCAACTGCTTCTTTCATGGAGGCGAACTTGCGCCCCTCGCCTTTTACGTGGGTGTCCCACCCGCGCTTGACCATGCTCCAGTCGGCATTGTAGCGATCCATGGTGATGTTCATGCGGCCACCGCCGGAGGCGATGGAATAGTCGGCCGTGCCGTCGGCGTTGAGTTCAGCCAGAAAGGCTTCGAAGGGTTCAACAAATTCAAGTGCGGAGGTCGGCGGTACATCGCGACCGTCGATCAGCGGGTGAACGCGGGCGGTTTTGACCCCTTCGGCTTTGGCATGTTCCAGCATCGCCCGCAGGTGCGCGATATTGCTGTGAACATTACCATCCGAGAAAAGACCGATGAAATGAAGCGCAGAGCCGTTGGCCTTGACGTTGGAAACCAGATCTTTCCAGGTTTTGCCTTCGAACATCGCGCCCGTTGCAATGGCTTCGCCAACCAGTGCCGCGCCCTGATGGAATACACGTCCGCAACCAATGGCGTTGTGGCCGACTTCGCTGTTGCCCATATCACTGTCATCCGGCAGGCCGACCGCTTTGCCGTGCGCCTTGAGCTGCGTGGAAACGCCATTTTGCATCAACCAGTCCAGATTGGGGGTCTTGGCCGAAAGAACAAAGTCGCCTTCCGCATATTTGCCGATGCCCATGCCGTCCATGATAACCAGCACCACGGGGCCCTGAGCGCCTTTAAAAACTGTCGATTTTTTCAATGCTTCCATGTGTGTTTCCTCTTTTAAATTTTCTGATTTTCGAGCCGTTTAATATGCCCTATAGAAGCGTATCGCTCAAGTTTTCGCGGCAACTCTTTTCAAAAGCCTTCTTGCAATAGCGGACTTCGCGTGTAGCATCGGCGGCTCGAAAAGAAAAACGCGACTGGAGAATGCATGGCCAAAGATGATGTGATTGAACTCGAGGGTGTGGTGGAGAAGGTTCTGCCCGCCACGATGTATAACGTGAAGCTGTCGAACGGACACACCGTTCTGGCCCATATCTCCGGCAAAATGCGCAAACATTTCATCCGGATCGCCATCGGTGACCGGGTTACCGTTGAAATCTCCCCTTACGACCTGACCAAGGGCCGCATTTCTTTCCGCCATAGAGACTAATGGCGATAGCGTTTGACAAAGCCCGCTCCATTCCCTAATTTCTCCGCCTTTGTGAAAAATTTTACCCGCTTAAGGGGGTGTTAAATAATATGGCCAGTACAACTTGTGAAGTGAAACTCCGCCGCGGCGAACCTGTAGAAAAAGGTCTCCGCCGTCTGAAGAAACTGCTCGACCGCGAAGGTATCCTGAAGGATATGCGCGGCCGGAAGTGCTTTGAGAAGCCGGGCGACAAACGTCGTAAGAAACAGGCTCGCGCCCGTTCCCGTGTAGCGCGTGATGCCCGCATGCCTGCCGGTGAAAACCGCAGAAGCACCCGCGACAGAGACTAAATTAAATAAAGGTTCAAACCATGCCGAATATTAAAAGTGCAAAGAAAAGAGTGCGCTCTTCCGAGAAGCAGCGCATCGGCAATATGGCGGTTAAGACGAAAGTCAAAACCGTCCGCCGCAAAACGCGCGATGTGCTGACCTCTGGCGTTGTCGAAACGTCTGAGCAGGCCGTACGCGATTACAGCTCGGTGCTTGATAAAGCCGTCAAACGCGGTGTCATCAAGAAAAACACCGCGATCCGCCGTAAAAAGCGGGCCGTTGCGGCCCTGCGCAAGCTGGCAAAATAAGTTTTTCCAACCATTGGAAAAACAAAAAAGCCGTCCTTTACCGGACGGCTTTTTTCGTGGCGATTTCTGGCGGACTACCAGCCGGTTACGGTGAGGCTGATCGCTTTGCGCGCTAGATCAGAGGCCGCGGTCGGAAGTGCCGCACGTTTTGAAGCAGTCAGATCCGCCATAAACGGAAAATCAGAGTCGCCCGTCACCGCCGGGTTTTCATGAATCACCTCGCCGGTCTTCGCGTTGGAAAAAACGACCCGGCCTGTCAGCGTAATGCGGTATTCCTCGGCCAGCGAGCCCTGCCGACGATTAAAGGCCAACGCCTGCAGATCGAACCGAGTCAGCGTAACGGTCAGCATGGAATCCGCCTCGCTCTGCGAACGAACATCAAGCCGTCCGTCCATCTG
>JAQUXG010000282.1 GCA_028692515.1 Kiritimatiellales bacterium
CCGAGTTTTTTTAGCAGCATTGCCGCCGGGCAGAAACCGGTGAAGGCCGACTGAATCAGATTCACGCCGATGAACGCGGTGAACAGCAGCCACCACTTGCTGACGCAGGCAACCAGCAGAACCGAAATCAGAGTCATGATTCCGGCGAATACGCGCACTCCGTTTTCTACTTTCATCATTTTTTCCCTCCGGTTTCTTTTTCCGGTTTGGCGAATTTCCCGGCGGGAACCTTCTGCCGTTTGCCTGCGCCAAAGCGGACGGCGCCGACCGGGCAGACTTCAATACAGGTTCCGCAGGAAAAACAATCGGGTCGAACCCGATCCTGTTTGAGAATGGCATCCATGACATTCGACGGGCAGGCTTTGCTGCACGCTTCGCATCCAATGCATTTGTCGTAGTCGACGCGGATGTTCAGCAGGCTGATTTTTTCGGCGAGCCAGCCGGTCAGACCAAACGGACAGAAGAGGTGGCACCCCGGGCGGTAGATGAAGAGGCTGGTGGTTAATAGAATCAGCAGAAAGAGGCCGCCCGCGAGCGTGATGGTTGCCGGGTTGAAGACGCGGAACGGGTCGATGGGGTGTACGAGATCCATCGCCCATAGAAACGCTCCGGCGGTCAGGGCGATAAAAAAGAGAACCCGGAGTGTGTTGGTGAGCGCGAAGGGGAGTTTGATTTGCGGCAGAACACCGGTTTGATCCTGTTTGTCGCGGCCGAGTCGGAAGATCAAATCTTGCAACACGCCGAGCTGGCAGCCCCATGCGCAGATTGATTTGTTGGCGAGGATGACGAGGACGGTGAAGACGATGAAGGCGATCATGCGTGGGCGGAAGATGACGCCTTCGCTTCCATATAAAACCACCGCATCTTTGACGGTTCCCATCGGACTCGGATCGGAACCGAGAATGATACCGAACACGAGGACGGAGAGGGCATAGAGCCAGATTCTGTTTTTGGCGGTGATGCGCCCTTTGCGAAGTCGTGTTGCCATGACTGTGATGAAGATCAGCCAGCCCGCGAATTTGATCCGGATTTTCATCCAGTTTTTCGTCACACGCTCCCCTTCCAATGCGGTTGCCTGTTTGATTTTCTGGATGACCTCTTTGTCTGTCAGTCCGAGCGAGGCGATTGTCTTTTGCAGATCCTGTTTGGCGGTGAGGGTGAAGATTTCTTTCAGGAGCGGGTTGGGCAGATTGTTCGCCTGACCGAACGCCTCAAGAGTCATTGCCGATTCGATGACCCACTCGCGTTGTTCGGATGCCGCTTCTTTTTTAACTTCTGTTAAGGAGGTGAAGAGGAACGAGAGGCCGATCGTTACGGCGATAATCCCGATGAAGAGAAGAAGTGCTTTTTTCATACAGGGGAATCCTTATCGATCTAGAAACTGGGTGAACTCGGCCGTTTCGGGGGCGACGGATCCGGCCATGACCTCCGCGACGGTTCCACCAAAGAGGCGACCCATTACGCCCGCATTCATCGTGGCGACATAGGCTTTCCCGTCACTTTTTTCATAGATCGCAATGGTGCAGGGCATCATTAGTGAAACCCGAATCGCACTATCGTCGTTTAGAATTTTTGCGGCGTAGTGCGGTTCGCAGATTTTGAGCAAGGTGACGCGCGGAGCGGTCTGTCCGTGCTTGGCCAAACTCTTCTGCATATCCATTTTGCTGGAGATGACCCACCCGCCGTTCGTGACGGCGCTTTCAATTTTCGTGATGGTTTCTTCATAGCCAAACGGGCTGATACGCTCTTTGACCATCATTCCCGGGGCGGATTGTTTGGCGAAGACGGCGAGCAGGACGAGGCCGCCGATAAGCATTGGAATTGCGTATTTCATGATATTCTCCTTTTAAAAACTATAGCGGATCGCGCAGGCGACGTTGTTATTATCGGCGAACTGCCCGAAGAAGGTGTGATCGTTTTTGCCGAAGAAAAAGTTTCCGTTCACTTCCACTTTCCAGTTGTCGGTGAGCTTGTAGGAAGCTTTCGGGCGGATGTAGCCGTCCTGATCGGTCGGCGACCAGTAGGTGAACAGGCTGAGAATCAAATTCTGGTTCATCAGCATCTGCGTCAGGCGCAGGGTTAGAACCTGGCGGTTTTCATCCGCCGCCGGACCCACCACCGATGAAAGGTATTCGTCGTGGTTCATCATGTGCTCGATGTAGTACTGCACCGAGCCGGTCAGATCTTTGACGATCTCGTGTTCATATCCGGCCAGCAGACGGGCCTGACTGTTCGGAACCCACGGATCGGTGCCGTCGCGGTCGTCGCGTGAATCGTAATAACCGCCTTCGAGCCGGGCGATGCCGCCCGCCAGTGAACCGCGTACGCTGGCGCCGTACACCGACAGTTTCGGGAACGTGTTTCTGCCGCTGAGCGGATCAAATCCCTGCGGCGTTTTCCAGAAACCGTCGTAGCCGTAGGCGGCGACTTCCACACCTTTAAAGGTACGGTAAACGCGCACCGCGATTTCATCGTCGGAGAACCAGCGGTCGGGTTTATCGGTTTTTAAATCCGTACCGGTCAAGCCCGCGCCGCCCCAATAGGAAAAGCGTTCGCCGTCAATGAAGC
>JAQUXG010000283.1 GCA_028692515.1 Kiritimatiellales bacterium
TCATGCGCTTCTGCCTGACCAATCGTCTGGTGGTCGCGCTATTTACCTTTGCCGTGATCATTGCCGGGCTGCTGGTTGCGCCGTTCGACTGGAAACTCGGCGGCATTCAGCGCTATCCCGTTCCGGTCGATGCTATTCCCGACATCGGCGAAAACCAGCAGATTGTATTCACCGAATGGATGGGCCGCTCGCCTCAGGACGTCGAAGATCAGATCAGCTATCCGCTGACCGTTTCGCTACTGGGTATCCCGGAAGTAAAAACTATCCGCAGCTATTCCATGTTCGGCTTTTCCTCCATCTACATTATTTTTAAAGACAAAGCCGATTTCTACTGGGCGCGCACCCGCGTGCTCGAAAAACTGAACAGCCTTCCGGCGGGCACATTGCCCGAAGGCATAAAGCCTGCGCTCGGGCCCGATTCCACCGCGCTTGGCCAGGTTTTCTGGTATACGCTCGAAGGGCGTGACGAGTCGGGCAATCCAACCAGCGGCTGGAGTCAGGAAGAACTGCGCGCGCTGCAGGACTGGCAGGTGCGCTATGCGCTGCTGTCCGCCGAAGGCGTTTCCGAAGTCGGCTCCATCGGCGGCTATGTGAAGGAATATCAGATCGATGTCGATCCCGACGCCATGCGCGCGTATGACGTCACGCTCGACGAAGTGTTTAACGCCGTGAAAGCCGCCAACATTGATGTCGGCGCCAAAACGATTGAAATCAACCGCGTCGAATATTTCATTCGCGGCATCGGCTTTATTAAACGGCTCGAAGACATTGAAAGCAGTGTCATCAAGGTGAACAACAATGTTCCAATCCTTGTAAAACAGGTTGCGCACGTCACCACCGGACCCGCCGCGCGGCGCGGCGCGCTCGACAAGGGCGGGGCTCCGGCGGTCGGGGGCGTCGTCGTCGCGCGCTACGGTGACAATCCGCTTGCGGTCATTCAGCGCGTCAAAGCCAAGATCTCTGAAATCGCGCCGTCGCTTCCGCATAAAACGCTCGCCGACGGAACGGTGAGTCATGTGGAGATCGTTCCGTTCTACGACCGCACCGGGCTCATCTATGAAACGCTCGGCACGCTCAACGACTCCATCGTGCAGGAAATTCTCATCACCCTCATCGTCGTGCTGATTATGGTCATGCACCTGCGCAGCAGTCTACTCATTGGCAGCATGCTTCCGCTGGCCGTATTGTTGTGCTTCATCGCCATGAAACTTTTCGGCGTACAGGCCAACATCGTTGCGCTCTCCGGGATCGTCATCGCCATCGGCACCATTGTCGATATGGGCATCGTGATCTGCGAAAATATCCTCCGGCACATCGACATGGCGCCGAAAAGCGAATCACGTCTTGAAACCATCCATCGCGCTGTCAGCGAAGTCGGCAGCGCGGTCTTCACCGCCGTGATGACCACGGTTGTCGGCTTCCTGCCGGTCTTCACCATGATCGGCGCGGAAGGCAAACTCTTCAAACCGCTGGCCTTCACTAAAACCTTCGCGCTGCTCGCTTCAATCCTGATTGCCCTCGCGGTGATTCCGCCCGCAGCCTATCTGCTCTTTGGCAAGGGAAAGAAAAAAGGTAGGGCGAACTCTCCGAGTGAGCCGTTCCCGACGGACGGCTCGGTGGGACACCTCGCCCTACCTGAAAATTCCAATCCGGTAGGTGGGGCGAGTTCTCCGAACGAGCCGTCTCTCACAAACAGCGGCTCCGTCGGAGACGTCGCCCTGCCGACATGGCGAACCCGCCTCGGCCCGAATGCGGCAACCTGGATCATTGTCCTGCTGGTCGGAATTTTTCTGACGAACGCATGGGAACCGCTCGGGCCGCAAAAAGGATTCATCCTCAACATCCTGTTCGTTGCGCTGCTGGTTGGCGGACTGCTCGGCTTCTTCAAACTCATTCAGCATTTCTATGCACGAATCCTGCGATGGTGTCTGCGGCATAAAGCGCTGTTTCTTTCAATTCCGCTGATCGTTATGTTGCTGGGATTCGGCGCATGGCGGCAACTAGGGAAAGAATTCATGCCGCCGCTCGACGAAGGCTCGTTCCTGTTTATGCCAACCACCATGACGCACGCCTCCATCGGCGAAGCGATCGATATTCTCTCTACACAAGATCAGCTCATTCAGGCCGTGCCGGAAATCGAATCGGTTGTCGGCAAGCTTGGCCGCGCTGATACGCCGCTCGACCCCGCGCCGATCTCCATGTTCGAAACCGTCGTAAACTATAAGCCGGAATACAAAACCGACGAAGCCGGACGGCGCATCAACTTCCGCTACAGCCGCCGCAAAAAAGAGTTCGTTCGCGACGAAGCCGGAGAACTCATTCCCGATTCGCGCGGACAGCCTTTCCGCCAGTGGCGCGACACAATTCATTCGCCGGATGATATCTGGAACGCCATTGTGCAGGCGGCTAAACTTCCCGGTGTCACCTCCGCGCCAAAACTCCAGCCGATCGCCGCCCGCATCGTCATGCTCCAGAGCGGCATGCGCGCTCCGATGGGGGTGAAAGTTAAATGTCCCGATCTCGACACCATCGAAGCCGTTGGTCTACAGATTGAAAAAATTCACAA
>JAQUXG010000284.1 GCA_028692515.1 Kiritimatiellales bacterium
ATGGAGACTTCCGGACACGGTGCGCTGAAGGAAAATTATTTTCTTGATGACGGCGCTTACCAGATCGCCAAGATTCTAATCAAAGCCGCGCAGCTCCACGCTGCCGGCCACGGCGGCGTGGACGTGCTGGTCGCCGGCTTGCCTGAACCGGCCGAAACCAAAGAATACCGTGCCAAAATTGAAACCGCCGATTTCGGTCCGTACGGCGATGCGCTCCTTAAAAAGTTCGAGCAGTTTGTGGCGGACGAGCCGGGCTGGTCGGCTACACCGAATAACTTTGAAGGCGTTCACGTCACCGTCGATGCTACGCACGGCAACGGCTGGGCGTTGCTTCGCAAATCGCTTCACGACCCGGTAATGCCGCTGAACATTGAGAGCGAAGAAGCGGGCGGTGTGGCACAAATCGCTGCCCGTATGAAGGCGTTCCTCTCACAGTTCGATCAGCTCGACCTGCCAGCCATGTAGACGAGGTGTCCAGCTTCGTCTACGATTAATGAAAATTGCATTTTCGCCGGTCAAGGCGGGCCCAGCTGGGGACGAACAACGCCGTCTCCGGTTGAACGTTTGCAACCGCCAGAATCCAGAGAACGAGCCCGTTGGGGGTAAATCGGTAGATTTTTTTGGTAATGTTCATGTGGAGTCTCCTCGGGAGTCCATGTAAGATGCTGCGCAGTTTCCATGAAGACCGTTTTGTAAGAAGGACTTTTAATGATCCGGCCGATGCGGGGGTGTCTGCAACGGTTTATCGCCTGAGGGTTGAATCTGATTTTTAGTTATGAAAATGAATATCTGCCTGAGTTTGATTTGCGTATTGCTACTGACGGGTTGCACCACGATGGATGCGGTGACCGGTCGGCAGACCCGCAACTTTTATTCATTGCAGCAGGACGTAGAACTCGGTTCGCAGGTTTACAGCGAAACGGTGGCCGAGATGAAAAAACGCGGTGTGTCGATCAATGCCGACGCCGTTCGCACGGCACAACTGAAAGAGATGGTTCGCCGTATCAGCGCCGTCTCCAACCTGCCCGATCTGCCGTACGAGGTGACGCTTATCCAAACCAACATTGTCAATGCCATGGCTGCGCCTGGCGGAAAAATTATGGTTTATGAAGGGCTCTGGAATCCGAAAGACGGGCTGGTGAAAGATGACGATGAGCTGGCCGCAGTGCTGGCACATGAAATCGCCCACGTCAACTGCCGTCATTCCACCGAGGCGATGACGAAAGCGTTGCCTGTAAATCTCGCCGCGCTGGGCGTTACGCTTTTTACGAAAGATACGAAAAACGAAAATCTCGGGCAGTTGGTCTCAGCGGGTGTTCTGATCGTAAATAATGGAATTGTGATGACCCGCTACTCGCGGATGGATGAAGCCGAAGCAGATACCATCGGATTAATGTACATGGCGAAAGCGGGCTATGACCCGCGTGCGGCGCTGCGCATCTGGGAGCGCTCTGCACAGCATCATGCCGGCTCCGATCCGGCGTCCAGTATCTTTTCAACGCATCCGGCGGATGCAGTCCGTCTGCAAAATCTGCGCACACAGTTACCCGCCGCGCTGACGGCCTATGACACCAGTCCATACAGGAGAGCCTTATGAGTCTTCGCTGGGGCATTATCGGATGCGGGCTGATCGCCCCGAAGTTTTTCCATGCTTTGGAAAACACAGGGGAGGGCCATGTTGTTGCGGCGGCCTCCAGGTCGATGCGCCGGGCCAGACGATTGCAGAAGAAACTGGGAATCGAGCACATCTACGATAGTTATGAGGCGATGCTCCATCAGGAGAAACTTGATGCCGTATATATCGCCACCTCGCACAATTTTCATTACGAAAACGCCAAGCTCTGTCTGCACCACGATCTGCCGGTTTTGATTGAAAAGGCCTTTACCCGCAACGAGAAAGAGGCGGAAGAGGTCGTCGATTTGGCGCGGCAGAAAAACTGCTTCTGTATGGAGGCGATGTGGACCCGTTTTAATCCGGCCACCGCGAAGGTGCGTGAGCTGGTCGAATCCGGCGCGATCGGAGAAGTAGAACATTTGCGGGCTGCTTTCTGCGTCCGGATGAAACCGTCAATGAAAACAATGCCCTGGAATCGGATGTACAGTCCGCGGCTGGCTGGCGGCGCACTGCTTGACATCGGCGTTTATCCGATTGCCTACGCCCGGATGATTTTCGGCCGGCGGCCCTCCCGCATGACCAGCTCGGCTGAAATGACCTGGACAGGAGTGGACAAAACCTCCGAATATCATTTTGAATATTCCGGTGGGCGGCGGGCCGATCTGGTTGCTTCTTTTGGAGAAGAACGGCCGCGCGAGGCAGTCATCACCGGAACCAAAGGGATTATCCGGGTGCCGCACTTTTCTGGTACGGATCAGCTGACTGTCACGCGTGTTGGCCATGCGCCGGAAACCATTCAGTGTGAGCCTTCCGGCTTTGAACATGAAATCCGCGAAGTACATCGCTGTCTGCGCGAAGGACTGATCGAAAGCCCGCTAATGCCGCTCAGTGAGACGCAGGACAGCATGCGGGCCATGGACTCGCTTCGCGCGCAGTGGGGCATGAA
>JAQUXG010000285.1 GCA_028692515.1 Kiritimatiellales bacterium
GCTCTACCACGCGACAGCGCGCCGGCAGCTCCAGCACACCATGCACAAACATGCCGGCCGCTTTGGACTGGTCAATCCCGCTCTCGGTGGCGAACAGCATCGCCTCAACGCCTTCCAGCGCGCCGCACTCTTTCAGCCGAAACGCCGCGCTGGCGGCCATCGTGACAACATCTTCGTCCGGCGACGGAATGCCCATCTTCTCCTGCCCGATCCCGGTATAGAATTTTTCCGGATCAACGCCGCGCGCCGCCGCCAGCGTTTTCAGATCGAGAAAATACTGCGCCGTATAAAACGAAATCTGGTCGATACCGATTTTCATGATTTAACAATCAGCTCTTGATGGCCTTTAATTTTTTCGACGCGGTCGGCACCGAGCAGGAACATCGCCGTCACAAATTCGCGTTTGATGCGCTGAATGACTGTGCGCACCGCATCGACCGACTCCATCGCCGGATTCAAAAACGGACGCGCCATCCCGCAGAGCGCTGCACCAAGCACCACCGCCTTCGCCATATCCAGACCGGAACGAATTCCGCCGGAAGCAATCAAGGTGACATTCAATGGGGCTAACGCGCGCAAGGCTGCCGGCGTTGGAATCCCCCAATCCTGAAACAGTTCGCCCAGCGACGCATCTTCAGAGCGCACCCCTTCAATCCGGCTCCACGAGGTGCCTCCGGTTCCGGCCACATCGATGGTTTTTACGCCCGCTTCGATCAAAAGCTTTGCGTCGGCAGCGGAAATACCTGCGCCGACCTCTTTCACGATCACCGGAACTTCCAAACCTTGGACAATTTCGCCGATTTTTTTCCAAAGGTTGGAAAAATTCGTGTCGCCGCCCGGCTGCACCGCCTCCTGCAACGGATTCAAATGCAAAATCAGCGCATCGGCCTTCAGCACCTGCACCACGGCGCGGGCATGCTGAAGAGTCATGTCTTCATTAAACTGTACTGCACCCAGATTGGAAAACAGCAGAGTCGTCGGCGCGACTTTTCGGAGATCAAAACTGGACTTCGCTGTCGGCTCCGAAAAAAAGATTCGCTGCGACCCAACCCCCATCGCCACGCCTTCGGCTTCGGCGGCGGCAGCAAGATTCGTATTGATCGTTCTGAACATTTTATCGCCGCCGCCGGTCATTGATGAAATCAGCAGCGGAAAGGCAAGCTTCTTGCCCATGAACTCAACCGACGGATCGATTGCCTTCAAGTCGAGTTCCGGCAACGCGCGATGCGTCAGATGAATGTCGTCGAAGTAAAACTTACGCCGATCCATCTCGTCCTTCTTCGCGACGATTTTGACGTGCTCCGTTTTCCGTTTTTCAAGCTCACTCACGATTCGCCCCCCTCACCCCGTAAGGTCATGCTGTTGCGGGCGATGGCAATCGCCTTGTGATATTTATCCAGCAACACCTCTTTAGACGGCAGAATTGTAAAGTAATCTGCCACTTTGATATTACTCTTGTGCAACTGTAACAACTCGACATGCTCCGGATTCTTTCCCGCACACAGAATCAGTCCGAGGGGTGGATTCTCCCCCTCGACCAATTCATGTTTTTCGAGCCACGCCAAGTACAGTTCCATCTGGCCCTTATAGGCAGCATCAAACTCGCCAAGCTTCAAATCAATCGCCACAAGCGCCTTAAGCCGACGGTGATAAAAAAGCAGATCCAGATAATAGTCGCGGGTGTCTATCGGGATCCGCTTCTGCCGGGCCATAAAGGCGAAGTCACTGCCCAGTTCGGTAATGAACCGCTGCAACTCTGCAGTAATCGCCGACTCAAGATCTTTCTCTGAGTAACTGTCCTTCAAATCGAGGAAATCCAGAAAATACGGGTCACGGAACACTAAGTCGGGAGTAATCTGACCCGTAGCGCCCAGTTGCTGAAGTTCATGCTGAATGGTCTTTTCCGGCTTTTTACTGATCGCTGTGCGCTCATAAAGCATTGAATGAACGCGATCCGAAAGGGTTCGAGTGCTCCAATTTTCGAGTTTGCACATCTCAATATAAAACGAACGCTTCAGGTCGTCTTCGATGTAGATCAACGACTTAATATGAGTCCAGCTCAATTGTCTCCGCAGTGCGGAGACAATCGTTTCGTCCTGAAAAGTCTCCGCAAAGCGGAGACAATGACGCAGGTGCTTTTCGCTCCATCCCTTGCCGTATTCTTCCGTCAGCTGTCGCGATAATGTAGCGACAATTTTCTGCCCATATTCCGCCCGCTGATCCTTTAAAACCTCGTTATTAAGCCGCTTGCCGACCTGCCAGTACAACAGCGTCATCGCGGCGTTTACCGTTACAGCCACCTGCTGACGCCCCTGTTCAATCAGCGATTTAATCTCACTGAAAAGAACATGCTCCACTTTCCGTTTTTCAAGTTCACTCATAGCAGGTTCCTGAAATTCGAATTCCGAATATCGAAGCACGAAACAAATTCAAATTCAAAAAATCCAAATAACAGCGGCTTTCCAGTTTTGAATTTCATTTTTTTGTATTTGTTTCGGATTTCGTTTTTCGTGCTTCGGATTTAAGCCCTATCGGGCTCTTTCCAGTTTGCGGTGGGCG
>JAQUXG010000286.1 GCA_028692515.1 Kiritimatiellales bacterium
GCATTATTGATCAGCGCGTCGAGCTGACCAAAGCGTTCGATGGTTTTCGCTACCGCCTGCTTCGCCGTTTCTTCGAGCGAGGTGTCGCCGCGAACCGCTTCCAGACGCTCGGAGAACTCCATCGGCTGAATATCGACAGCCGTCACATTCCAATCATTGGAAAGAAAATGTTCAACGCATCCGCGGCCAATGCCCTGCGCTCCGCCCGTAATCAGAATGGTTTTTTTACTCATAACAGCCGGGAGCTTAACGTCCATTCCCCTTGATTCAAACCGGATTCGCAAGCCAAGTCCGCCCTCCGGCATTGACTAAACCCGGCCAAATCCGTACTTTTTCCAACCTTTGGAACTGGTTTTTCCAAACTTCGGAAAAATCGGCTGAAAATTTTCCAACCATTGGACCCGAGCAACGCGAGAGAGGCCTTGCGAAGCAAGGCAATGACCGCAGGGAATGGCAAAAACAGGAGTTTTAATATGAGTAAGAAACAGAAGCATGAGGAAAAAAAGGAGCCGGTTGAGCCGGTCGTCGAACCGGTTGTTGTCCAGAAAGAGGAAGAAGAGCCGTTGAGAAACCAGATGCTTCGTCTGCAGGCGGATTTCGATAACTTCCGCAAACGAACCCAGCGCGAGCGCAACGAACTGTTCACCTTTGCCAACGAATCGATCTGCCTCGAAATGCTTCCGGTCATTGACCATTTCGAAATGGGCTTCAAGAGCGCGGAGTCACACCAGACGGACAGTTCGGTCACCGAAGGCTTCCGGATGGTTTACAACCAGTTGCTGGATGTATTGAAAAAATTCAACGTGACCGCCATCGACGCCGTCGGCGAAACGTTTAATCCGCACCGCCACGAGGCGATTCTGCATATGCCGTCGGACAAACCGGCTGAAACCGTCATCGAACAGGTTCGCCGCGGTTATCTGCTCGGCGAAAAACTACTGCGCGCCGCGCAGGTCATTGTCTCCAGCGGTCCCGTCGAACCGACGGAAGAAAAGGAATCTGAATAATGCCGAATCAGAAACGAGACTATTACGAAGTGCTGGGCATCGCCAAAGGCGCGTCCGCCGAGGAGATCAAGAAGGCCTACCGCAAAATGGCCATTCAGTATCACCCGGATAAAAACCCCGGCGACAAAGCGTCCGAGGAAAAATTCAAAGAAGTCTCCGAAGCCTACGAAGTGCTGAGCGACGCCTCGAAACGTCAGCAGTACGACCAGTTCGGTCACGCCGCTTTCGGCGCGGGACGCGGTGCCGGCGGTGGCGGAAGTCACGGCGGTTTCGGCGGCGGCGGAATCGATCTCGAAGAAGCGCTGCGCACCTTTATGGGCGCGTCGGGCGGCGGCGGCAGCATTTTTGAAAACTTTTTCGGCGGCGGAGGCGGGCGTTCGCATAATCCGAATGCGCCGCAGGAGGGCGCAGATCTGCGCTTCGATATGGAAATCGACTTTGAAGAAGCCGTTCTCGGCTCCTCGCGCGAAATCCGGATCAACGTCAACGAAACCTGCAACCACTGCAAAGGCAGCGGCGCGGAACCGGGCTCTGGACGCAAGACCTGCGCAACCTGTCGCGGTGCCGGTCAAGTGGTCAACGGCGGCGGCTTTATTCAGTTCCGTCAGACCTGCCCGACCTGTCGCGGTGCCGGTCAGGTGATCGAAAAACCCTGCGCGGCCTGTCATGGACAGGGCTTAGTTCGCAACAAACGTACGATCGATGTGAAAATCCCGTCCGGTGTTGAAACCGGTTCACGTCTGCGGATCGCCGGTAAAGGCGAAGGCGGACTGCGCGGCGGCCCGGCGGGCGACCTGTATATTGTTCTGCACGTCCACGACCACGAGTTTTTCAAACGCAACGACCTCGATATCGTCTGCGAAGTTCCCGTCCCCTTCCATATCGCCATGCTCGGCGGCGAAGTGCATGTACCAACCATTCACGGAACCGCAACCCTCAAGATTCCGGCCGGAACCGAAAACGGCAAGGTCTTCCGCATGAAAGGCAAGGGAATCACCAGCGCACGCTACGGCACCGGTGACCAGCATATTCTGGTGCAGATCGAAATTCCGCAGGGACTCAGCAGTAAAGAAAAGAAAAAGCTCGAAGACGCCGTCAAAATTCTGGACGAAAAACATTTCCCGCTCATGCAGAAAATGAACAAAGCGGCCAAAACCTTCTACGACCGCAAACGGATTCTGGAAAAAGAAAAATGAGAATCAACAGCTTCGTGCCGCCCGGAGAACTGAAAGGCGATCGGATCGCGCTTTCTCCGGAAGAGTCGCACCATCTCGCGCGGGTTCTGCGCGTTGAGGCGGGTCAGGAGCTGTCGCTGTTCGATGGAGAGGGAACGCGCGCCGAAGGCGTGGTGGACTCCGTTACGAAAAAGGAAGTCACCGTGAGGATCACCTCGCGCGAAACAGTTCCTCCGCCCGCCGTGGAAATCACACTGATTCAAGCTCTCTGCAAACCCGACCGCTTTGAACTGATTCTGCAAAAAGCGACCGAACTGGGCGTGCGGCGCATTCAGCCGGTCATCACAAAAAACGCCAGCCTGCCCGCCGGTA
>JAQUXG010000030.1 GCA_028692515.1 Kiritimatiellales bacterium
CGAAATTCTCACCGTGGACGACCACATCCGCCCGCTCATCATCAACCGCGCGCCCGCCAGCGACATTAAACGCGAAGCCATGCGCCACGGACTGCACACTTTGCGCGACGACGGCTGGCGGCAGGTTTTAGCCGGTGTAACGACTATCGAGGAAATCCTTCGCGTCAGTGAAGACGACGAAGAATCCTGAGTTTTCCAATCCTTGGAACCGGCGCGGCCGGTTTTCATATTTCTTTTCCAATGTTTGGAAAATAAAAAAGCCGCCCCGTTTCCGGAGCGGCTTTTTTGCGGACAGTGGAGTTTAGAATTTCCAGCTGGCCCCGAGCGTCAGGCTGTTCTGGTACATGCTGATCTTTGTACCGGAACCCGCGTTACCTGGCATATCGTTGCCGTTAGCGGTTACATCGGTTTCCAGCGCATGAATGTAGGCCATGTGCAGAGTGAATTTTTCAAACTCATACGATGCACCGCAGGTGACATGGGTCGTCATGATGGCCGGGAAGAGCGAGTTGCTGAAGGCATTGTTCTCCCCAATCGGCGAGTTGCCGTGCGAAATCCCGCCGCGTAGCGTCAGGCGGTCGGTTGCGCCCCAGGTGACACCTGCTTTGACAATATTCTGATCTTCCCAGCCGAACTGGTCTCCCAGCGTGTCGAGTTTGTCCCATCCGATCCAGCGATAGTCGAGGACGACTTCGAGGTTGGTGCGCACATTATAGGCCAAGCCAACAGTAAGCTGTTGCGGAAGATTCAGGGGGCCGTCGAGGAGGGTATCGTATTCATCAAATTCGGTCATGAACTGCTCGCTCATGTAGCTTCCGCCGATCGTCAGCTTGTCGCCGATTTTCTGATTTACACCCACGATGAATCCGGCTCCGACCGCCGTGTCCCAATCGTCGCTTTGGGGGACAAAGGAATTGTTAAGCATGTCGGTTTGGAAGCGGGACAGAACCAGAATCGGGCCGAACCCAATGCTGAGGCCGTTGTCAAATGCCTGTGCGTAAGTCAGGGTCATTTTGGCGATGGAAAGCTCAGTGTGCGTATCGCCGCCAGGGCCTGCAATGCGGGGCTGAGCATAGTCCACACCCATGCCGCTGGTTCCGTAGAGCCCAATGCCGACAAATCCTCCTTCACCCTTGCAGCAACCGAACGAGGCGCTGATCGAGGGAATGAAGAAGGCGGAGTCGTCGGTCTGTTTGCCAGCACCGCCGCTCATCGTAGAGTTGATGGTGCGCACCGGCGCGAAATATTGAAATGACGCATCGACTTGGCGGCCGACATCCGTCAGCCCGGCGGGGTTGAGGATGAGCCAGGTGGAATCTTTTGCGGATGCAACCCCGGCACCGGCGGTTCCCTGCTGAACCGGCCCGATGCCGATCAAATTAATTCCTTCCGTGGCTTTTACGTTTGCGATTACGGCAAACAGTAGTGTCGCCGCAAGGATTCCTGTTTTTTTCATTTTGCTTTCTCCTTAAATGCTCCTCGTCTTTGAGGAATGGAGAGTAGGGAAACAGATTTAAAAACGAAGGTCAATTTAAAACACGACAAATATTATCCTTTATTCAGTGTTTATAAATTTGTTATAAATTCAGCCTCAAAACGAGATTTCCATTGATTAAATTTTAGAACATTATAATTTATTAATCTATTGGAGGCGATACCGATGAATGTTCAGGAACGAGAAATGACGGCCGAGGTGCTGAAGGCGATGGCGCATCCGGTACGTCTCGGTGTGATTGAGATTCTAGCCGATGGCGAGCAGACCTGCACGGAACTGTTTGAACAGCTGGAGTGCAGTCAGTCGATGATGTCACAGCAGCTCAAAATTCTCTGTCAGCAGGGACTGGTTTCGATTCGGAAAGAAGGCACGCAGAAATACTGCGCCCTGCAGAACCCTGACTTTCTGAAGCTGTTTGATTGTATGCACAAACACCTGCGAACCTTTCTTCATTTTAAGGATTAACTGAAAAGGAGCTTTAATTATGAACTCGAAAAAAATTGTGATTATCGGCGGAGTCGCCGGCGGAGCCAGCGCGGCGGCGCGGGCACGGCGACTGAGCGAAGAGGCGGAAATTATTCTGCTTGAGCGCGGTCCGTATGTTTCATTTGCCAATTGCGGTCTTCCGTATCACATCGGCGGCGAAATCGCCGACCGCGACCGTCTGCTGGTGACCACGCCCGAGGCACTCCGCAAGCGCTTTTTGATTGATGTGCGCACGCGCAATGAAGTGACCGCGATTGATCCCGATAAAAAAGTAGTCGAAATCAAAAACCTGGAAAGTGGTGAAGTTTACACCGAAACCTACGACGCGCTGATTCTCAGTCCCGGTGCCGAGCCGGTGCGTCCGCCGATCCCTGGCATTGAGAGCCAAAATGTTCTGTCACTTCGCAATATGGAAGACATGGATCGGATTATTAAGGCGCTCGACGGCAAGCGGCATGCGACCGTCATCGGCGGCGGCTACATCGGTCTCGAAATGGCGGAGGCGCTGCGCCGCCGCGGCGTGGCCACCACGCTGATTGAGCTCGCGCCGCAGGTGATGGGGCCGGCCGATCCGGAAATGGTTTCGATTCTTCATCAGGAACTCACAATCAATGGTGTCGATTTGCGCCTTGGCATTTCTGTGACCGCTTTTGCGGATACGGACAAAGGGGTGAAGCTAACGCTCAGCACCGGAGAAACACTCGATACCGGCGTGGCGATTCTGGCGATCGGCGTGAAGCCCGAAACCTCGCTCGCCAAAGCGGCGGGCATTGAGCTCGGCCCGCGCGGCGGCATCAAGGTAAACTCGCAGATGCAGACCTCCATGCCGGAGATTTACGCCGTCGGCGACGCCGTTGAAGTGATCGACTTTGTTACCCGCCAGCCCGCACTCATTCCGTTGGCCGGACCTGCCAACCGGCAGGGACGTATTGCTGCCGATAATATTTTCGGCCGCACGGCTCATTATAAAGACACGCAGGGCACGGCCATCTGCAAAGTGTTCAATCTGGCCATCGGCATGACCGGCCTGAGCGAAAAAGCGGCCAAACGCGCCGGCATTGCCTATGAAAAAGTGTATGTCCATCCCGCCAGCCACGCCTCCTACTATCCGGGCTCGGCACCGCTCAGCATCAAGATGCTGTTCGATCCACAGAGCGGAAAAGTGCTCGGCGCGCAGGCCGTCGGCGCCGCCGGCGTCGACAAGCGTATCGACGTCTTTGCCGTCGCGGTTCGTGCCGGACTGACCGTTTTTGATCTCGAAGAACTCGAGCTTTCCTATGCGCCTCCGTTCGGCTCTGCCAAAGATCCGGTCAACTTTGCCGGTTTTGTCGCGGCCAACTCGCTGCGCGGCGATGTGAAACTTTGTCAGGTCGAAGATCTTCTCAATCCGGCGCCGCACTGCAAGATTCTCGATGTCCGCACGCCGGAAGAGTTCGCGGCCGGAACCATTCCCGGCGCGAAAAACATTCCGGTCGACGATCTGCGCGAGCGGCTCGGCGATCTTTCCAAAGAGAAAGAATATCTGGTGTTCTGCCGCGTCGGACTGCGCGGCTATCTCGCCTGCCGCATGCTGGCGCAGAAGGGGTTTAGCTGCCGCAACCTCACCGGCGGCTATATCACCTATCAGCGGGCGGTTGAAATGCCCGTTGCTGAAATGCCCGAACAGCATAAACCCGAAAATGATTCCGATTACGAAGATGTGAAAAAGGAGCCGACCATGAAACTCGTCAAAACCGTCAACGCCTGCGGTCAGCAATGTCCCGGCCCGATCCTTCAGCTTAAAAACGCCATGGATGAAATCAAAGAGGGCGAAGCCGTTTGCATCACAGCCACGGATCCCGGCTTTGTCGCCGACGTTCCGGCGTGGTGCAACACCACCGGCCACGAACTGGTTTTGGTCGAGCCCGCAGAGAAGGGCACTTACCGCGCCACCATCGTCAAGCGCTCAATGGTTACCGGCGGCGTTCCAATGTATGGAAAAAAAGCGATGACTAACGTCGTTTTCTGTGCCGACTTTGATAAAGCCATGGCGGCGTTCATCATCGCCAACGGCGCGGTGGCCGCGGGCTATGAAGTGACGCTGTTCTTCACCTTCTGGGGTATCAATATTCTGCGTAAATCCGGTCCGGTGGTGACGAAGAAAAACCCGATTGAAAAAATGTTCGGCCTCATGATGCCGAAGGGCGCCGACAAGCTGACGCTGTCCAAGATGAATATGGCGGGCATGGGGCTGGCGATGATCAAAGGCATCATGAAGCACAAGAATGTGATGACGCTTCAGGAGCTGATCGGTCAGGCGAAATTCAGCGGCGTGAGAATGGTCGTCTGCACCATGAGCATGGATCTGATGGGCATCAAAAAAGAAGAGCTGATCGACGGAGTGGAAGAAGGCGGGGTCGCGATGTACATCGATCATCTCAGCCGCTCCGGCGCGAACCTCTTTATCTCATAGCGAGATCAGGGCTGTGTGAACGCTTTGTAGGCGATGGCCTCCTGATTCAGTACATCAAAGGCCTTGCTGGGCTGAAGCCGAGGGTAGAGATCGGGTTCTTTGGCGAGCTGGTCGACGATGACTTTCGGGTCAAGCACCATGATGGCGTAAGCCGTGAAGGTATCGCCGGTCTGCTCATATTTGAGCTCTTTCGCGATGCTGCCGGCAATCTGTTGCTTAGTAATGATGCGGGCTGCGTTATTGAATCCGGTCAGCAGAAGCGAGTCATAGGGTATTCCGGTTTCTTCCGAGAAGGCTTTCGCCAACGCTTCGATATGAGTATTCAATATACGTGCCAGCTCAATCCGTCCGTTTTTCTTGGCCATGTTGAGAGCCAGATCCAGACTCATGGATTCATCGGTGCCCAGCGCGGCCAGTCCGCCGGCCTGCGTGATTTGATCCGCCAGCGTCTGCATTTCTGTGGACAATGACGATTGAACAACGGAGTCCTCCACCCTCTGCTTGGTTACCGAAACAGCAGGTTCGGGTTCGGGCGCTGGCGCGGGTGCGGGGGTTGAACAACCGGCAAGAAGAGCCGCGAGAGCAGACAGAACGAGTAAAAAAAGACCTTTTCGCATGGTGGAAATCCCTTTTGTTTCAGACGGGAGGAAGGTAAACGAGGAACGGTTTGCTGGCAACCGATAAATCGGGTGTTTCGGCTTGAGAAAGCGGCTTCAACTCCCTATAACAAAAGCTTATTTTTCCACGGAAAGGAACGTCTATGCATATTGTGGTCTGTATCAAGCAGGTCCCGGATTCGGACAAGGTTACTATTGACCGTGAGACCAACCGTCTCAACCGCGCCGGTGTACCCAGTATCATCAACCCTTTTGACGAAAACGCCCTTGAGATGGCGCTTCAGCTCAAGGACAAACATGGCGGAAAAATAACGGTTATTTCCATGGGTCCGCCGCAGGCCGAAGAGGCTCTTCGCACGGCGATGTCGCACGGCGCGGACGACGCGATCCTGATTTCCGACCGCAAATTCGGCGGCGCGGACACCTGGGCCACTTCCTATACGATCACGCTGGCGCTCAAAAAGCTGACCGAGCCGGTTGATCTGATTCTCTTCGGCAAACAGGCGATCGACGGCGACACCGCCCAGGTTGGTCCCGGCGTTGCCCACTTCTACGGCGTGCCGATGATCACCTACGCCAAATCCTGCGAAGTAACCGAAAACGGATTCCGCGTTCAGCAGGTCACCGACCACGGGTACAATGTCTGGGATGTTGAAAAACCCGCCGCGCTGACGGTGGTCAAAGAAGCCAATTCTTTGCGCATGCCTTCTCTTAAGAAAAAGATGGCCGCCAAAAAAGCCGAGATTCCGGTCTGGGGCGTCGAACAGCTTCAGCCCGAAGAAGGCAAGATCGGCCTCGCCGGTTCGCCCACCAAGGTGAACAAGGTTTTTGCTCCGCCGATCAAGCTGAACAAGGAAATCCTTTCCGGTGAACCGGCCGACATGGTCAAAGAACTCATTTATAAACTGCGGGAGAAGAAGGTTCTATGAGCACCAATAAAGAAATCTGGGTTTACGCGGAACAGGAAAACGGCAAGCTCTCCGGGGTTGTTTTTGAACTCCTCTCCGAAGGACGCAAGCTGGCGGCCAAATCGGGCTTCACCCTTTGCGCGGTGCTCGCCTCCGCGGGCGGCAAGCCGATGCATCAGGAGCTGTTCAACTACGGCGCGAAGAAAATCTACAACATCGAAGATCCTAAACTGGACACCTATCAGAACGACTATTTCTCCAAAGTCATGGCTGAGCTGATCAAGGAACAGAACCCCGAGATCGTCCTCTACGGCGCTTCCACGATCGGCCGCAGCCTCGCCCCGACCGTCGCCGTCATGGGCTGGGCCGGCCTCACCGCCGACTGCACCGAACTCGACTTCGACACCGAACGCGGCTTGCTGCTGCAAACGCGCCCGGCCTTCGGTGGCAACATCATGGCCACCATCATCTGCCCCGACCACCGTCCGCAGATGTCCACCGTCCGCTCCAACGTCTTCAAAAAAGAACGCGTTAGCGAAAATGAATCCGGCGAAGTCGTCGAAATTAAAGTCGACCTTTCCGGCGTTAAAGAACGCATGAAACGCGTCGAAAGCGTTGTCGAAGAAGTTAACACCGTAGACCTCAAAGCCGCCGACTACATCGTCTCCGGCGGACGCGGGTTGGGCGGCCCCGAAAACTTCAAGATTGTCGAAGGACTGGCTGGCGCCCTCGGCGGCGCGGTCGGTGCCTCGCGCGCCACCGTCGATGCCGGTTGGATTTCGCATCATCATCAGGTCGGACAGACCGGTAAAACCGTTTGTCCGCTGGTTTACATTGCCTGCGGGATCTCCGGCGCCATTCAGCATCTGGCCGGTATGCAGAGTGCCGACCTCATCATCGCCATCAACAAAGATCCCGATGCACCGATCTTCGACGTCGCCGACTTCGGTCTCATCGGCGACCTGCATCAGATCGTGCCGGAATTCACTAAACAGATCACCGCTCTGCGTTCCTGAAAGGTTTATCCAAAAAGGGGGATGTATGTTCAAGAGAGTCCTGCTGTTATGTGTCGTGTTGGTCTTCAGCTTATCCGTTTGCGGGGAAATCTCCCCGAAAGAACTGAAGCAGTACAGTAAAGCGATCAGAATGGACGCAGTTCGTGCAACCTCGGATAAGCGCGGAGACAAAAAGAGTGAGAAGCTGGAAATCGAGTTTTCCGGTGGCGATGACGATCGTGACCCTAAATATCTAGAGAACACTTGGATTCGCTTCTCAGTCGAGATAACCGATAAGGCGGCAAAGAAAACGTATCTTGCTGAAATAAAGCGAAAGCATGGGGCGATTGCGCAGGAGGGAGCGAATTATGACAACTATTCCGGAGAGGGATGGTGGGCGTTTACGATACCGTGTACCGAGCAACTTGATCGACTGAGAATATCCGCATACGT
Organism: Kiritimatiellales bacterium; assembly: GCA_028692515.1. GTDB lineage: Bacteria > Verrucomicrobiota > Kiritimatiellia > Kiritimatiellales > Tichowtungiaceae > Tichowtungia. The sequence continues at coordinate 7,407 of JAQUXG010000030.1, forward strand.
CCTTCAGTACGGCTTAATGGATGGAGACGTTTTTGTTCCCTTTCAGGAAAAGATCAAGGGCGTAAAATCGTACGATGAATTGCTTGAGCGGACAACGACGTCATATCCAGAAAAGTGCTCCTTGCGTAGAACCATTTATGTGGATGGTCTTTAATGATTATTAACGATAACAAGACGAACTCGGGCGACATTTTTGCCTCACAACGCACGGTGTAGAGAGGAAAGACGTGGAAAATCTCGTCATCATCGGAACAGGACCTGCCGGATATACCGCCGCGATTTACGCGGCGCGCGCCAATCTTAATCCGCTGGTGATTGAAGGCTTTCAGCCCGGTGGGCAGCTTATTACCACCACGGATGTAGAGAACTTTCCCGGCTTTCCGGAAGGGATCGACGGCACCGCGCTGACAACGCAGATGCGTCAGCAAGCGGAACGCTTTGGCACACGCTTTAAAGAAGGCGAAGTGGTTTCGTCCTGTCTGACCTGCCTGCCGCACAGCATTACGCTCAGCGATGGCGAAACAATTGAGACAAAGGCCATCATCATCGCTACGGGTGCGAGCGCACAGTACCTCGGCATCGAATCGGAACAGAAGCTGATCGGTCGCGGGGTTTCCGGTTGCGCCACCTGCGACGGGGCTTTCTACAAGGGCGTTCCGGTCGCCGTGGTCGGCGGCGGAGATACCGCGCTCGAAGACGCGCTCTTTCTCACCCACTTTGCCTCCAAGGTCAGCGTGATTCATCGCCGCGACCAGTTCCGCGCCTCCAAAATCATGGCCGACCGCGTGATGGCGCATTCCAAGATCGAAGTGGTCTGGGACTCTGTCGTCGAAGAGGTGATGGATGTTTCGAAGAACGAAGTCACCGGCCTGAAAATCCGCAACGTTAAAAACGATGAGGTTTCGGAACTGGCGGTTACCGGACTGTTTGTCGCCATCGGTCACAAACCGAACACCCAGCCATTTAAGGGCCAGCTCGACATGGATCATGCCGGGTATCTGATCACCAAAAACACCCGCACCAACGTTGACGGGGTGTTTGCTGCCGGCGACGTGCAGGATTCGATTTATCGGCAGGCGATCACCGCCGCCGGTTCGGGGTGTATGGCTTCTCTGGAGGCGGAACGTTATTTAGCAAGTATGGAGTAGTGATTAACCAAGGAGATATAGTATGGGCGAAATCAATTATGGACTGACGGAAGAGCAGCTCGAAATCCGGGCCATGCTCGACGAATTCGGTAAAGAACGCATCGTGCCGGTACGCGCCGAGCTCGACGAAAAAGGTATCTTTCCTTCCGATCTGCTCAAAGAACTGGCGCAGATGGACATGATGGGTCTCTACATCGATGAGGCATACGGGGGAATGGGCGTCGGCCACCTCGGCTTCTGCGTCGCCGTTGAAACGCTCAGCAAATATTGTATCGGCGTTTCCGTTTCCTTCGCCGCTAACGCCCTCGGCGCTGATCCGATCATCATCGGCGGTTCCGAAGAACAGAAGAAAAAATATCTCGCTCCGCTCGCCTCCGGCGAAAAATGGGCCGCCTTCGGTTTGACTGAACCGAACGCCGGTTCCGACGCAGGCGGCATTGCCACCACCGCCGTCAAGAAGGGTGATAAATACATCCTCAACGGCACCAAGCAGTGGATCACCAACGGCGGCGAAGCCGACACCTACACCATCCTCGCTGTCACCAATAAAGCCAAAGGCGCCCGCGGCGTCTCCTGCTTCATTGTTGAAAAAGACATGCCCGGCTTCAGCTTTGGTAAAAAAGAAGACAAACTCGGCATCCGTGCCTCCGCCACCCGCGAACTCATCTTCCAGGACTGCGAAGTTCCGGCGGAAAACCTCATTGGTCGCGAAGGCATGGGCTTTCTGCTCGCCATGCGAACCTTCGACATTTCCCGCCCGGGTATCGCCGCGCAGGGCGTCGGTCTGGCTCAGGGTGCGCTCGACGAAGCCATCAACTATGCCCGCGTTCGTCATCAGTTTGGCAAACCGATCATCGCCAATCAGGGCTTGCAGTGGATGCTCGCCGACATGGCCATGAAAGTTGAAACCGCGCGCGCCATCACCTATGCGGCTTGCAACACCATTGACGGCGGCGAAAAAGATGTCTCAAAAATCTCCGCCATGTGCAAATGCTATGCGGGCGATGTCGCCATGTCCGTCACCACCGATGCCCTCCAGGTCTTCGGCGGCTACGGATTCATGAAAGAATACCCGGCTGAAAAAATGATGCGCGATGCCAAGATCCTCCAGATCTACGAAGGCACCAATCAAATTCAGCGCGATGTCATCGGCGCGGCCCTCATCAAAGAGTACGCCTCCAAAGCCAAATAAAGTTTTCCAACCATTGGAAACGAAAGCCGCTCCGGAAACGGGGCGGCTTTTTTGCTGGGAATTTTTAACAGAAGGAAACGAAGGAAAACAAAGGGGGAGCCGATTTCTCTGTGTACCCTTCGTCACCTTCGTTTCCTTCTGTTCAATGAAATTCTTCTGTTCTAAAGTGTCCGCATGAAACGGCGGATCATTTACTGGGCGGCGGGCACGGTAATTCTTTTGATGCTGGTGCGCTGCCATTGGGTCGCGCCGCCGCTGCGCCGCGCGGATGCCGTCATTCAAATAAAAACCACCGGCTACTGCGCCTCTATGCAATGCACCGGCTGGAAACTCAACTGGCTCGGGCTGCCGGTTTGTGCTTCAGGCCCGAACAAAGGAAAATTTAAAATCATCGGACAGACCGCCGGTGGAAGTATGGTTCGTCCCGGTACGGTTGCAGTTGATCCGAAAATTTTTCCGGCAGGAACAAAATTTTATATTCCCGGCTACGGCTGGGGAATCGCTGAAGATGTCGGCGGCGGTATCAAAGGCCGACATCTCGACCTCTACTTCCGCTGGAACCGTTCTGCCGCAAGATGGGGGACACAGGTGAAAAAAGTCAAAGTCTGGTATCCGAGAGATTAATTAACCGCAAAAGATCGCAGAGAACGCAAAGCGTTCGCTCGCAGCTGACTTTATCTTTTTTGCGTTCTGTTCCTTCGCGGCTAAACCATCTCATTCAGCTTTTGAAGCGTGAGGCCTTCGAGAGAGGCGACAACGGCATCGGCTTGGGTGAGAAGTTCGGCTGAGTAGCTGTTGGTGACGGAGAGCACTTTTAATCCGGCACCTTTAGCCGAGGCGATACCGGCGGGCGTGTCTTCGATCGCCAGACCGCTGGTGACCCCAAGTTTTTGCATGGCCAGTTTGTACGGCGCGGGATCGGGCTTGCTGATGTGCGTGTCGTCCGCTGTGACAATCTCGTTGAACGCATCGGAAATGCCGAGTTTTCCAAGGATTGGAAGAATGTCTTCGCGCAGTGCGCCGGAACAGATGGCGAGAGGAATGTTTCCCGAGAGATGCTTGATCAGTTCGACCGCGCCGGGCAGGGCGGCGGCTCCGTCGGACTCGAGCAGCTCCTGAAACGCGGCGGCTTTCTTTTCGATCAGTTCGGCCAGTTCGGCTCTTTCAAGCATTGGAAGAGCGTGGCGAAACGTATCGCGGTCGTCGAAGCCGATGTAGGTCTGAACATAGTCGGGCCATGAAATGGTTTTTCCGAGCGGCCCCAGCACTTTGTTGAACGCCGCCCAGTGCAATCGTTCGGAGTCTACGATGATGCCGTCGAAATCAAAAATAATAGCCTTAATCATTTGGAGAGTTTAACCACGAATAGACACGAATGAACACGAATTTTTAAACAGGGCTGTTTTTCGCAGAATCATTAAGACGGCTCCCCATGGGTGTTGGAATATTTTGTGGCCAGATTTCCAATGGTTGGAATTTGCCCTGGTTTCTCCAAGCGCATTAGAAAAATGATTCTGCTGTCCATGATTCTGCGGCACTCTCATATTGTTTTGATTGTGACTAATCCTCTTACCTGTCAAAAAAGCGAATGGGGTTTCGTCGTTCCGACTTTGGACTCTTATTGATTGTCGAGGTATTCGCCGGCATCGAGCTCGGCGAGAACTTTCTGCTCGGTGTATTCGTCGGCAAGGCGGGCGAGCCGTCCGTGCTTGAGCCAGAAGAAAGGTTTTTTCTGCGCACCGGCAA
>JAQUXG010000031.1 GCA_028692515.1 Kiritimatiellales bacterium
CAACGGCCGCCGACGGGAGTGAAGGCCTGCGCATGATGAAAAAGCAGAAACCGGATCTACTCATCACCGACATCATGATGCCGGAAATGGACGGCCTCGAAGTTCTTCAGAAAATCCGGGAGGATTTCCCCGGCCTGCCGGTGATCGCCGTCTCCGGCGGGATGCGAAACGGCACCATCAACTTTCTACCCGTCGCCGAAAAAATCGGTGCCTGCTGCGCACTGTACAAACCGGTTAAACTGCCGGCGCTGCTCCGCGCGGTACAAGCCGCTCTGGCCTGAACACCGCCATTCAGGAACTGCTCACCGGCGCAGTGCCGAACTGACCCGCGATCATTCTTCCAAACATTGGAAACCCCACGGTAGGGTTTTACCCCATGGCAGGTTTTTCGTCGGCCTTCTATCCTGAAGACGATGAACGTTCTTCTAATATACCCCGAGTTCCCAGACACGTTCTGGAGCTTTAAGCATGCACTGGAATTCATCGGAAAACGTTCGTCGCTGCCGCCGCTGGGTTTGCTGACGGTCGCAGCCATGCTCCCGCCGGAATGGCCGGTGCGACTCGTAGATACAAACGTCCAAAAACTGACCGACAAAGATCTGTCGTGGGCCGACTGCGCCTTTATCAGTGCGATGGTGATTCAACGCGACCCCGCGCGGAAAATTGCCGAACGATGCAAGGCCGCAGGTCTTCTGGTGGTTGCCGGCGGTCCGTTGTTCAGCACCGAAGCCGAGCAGTTGCCGGACGTGGATCATTTTATCCTGAACGAGGCCGAGCTGACCCTTCCGCCCTTTCTCAAGGATCTGGCGCAGGGCTGCGCGAAGCGGCTCTATTCCTCTTCTGAGTTCGCAGATATCCAACAGACCCCGGTTCCCCGCTGGGATCTGCTGAAGCTTAAACGCTATGCCAGCATGAGCATTCAGTTTTCGCGCGGATGCCCGTTCAACTGCGATTTTTGTAACGTCACCGCGCTGCTCGGTCACCGGGTGCGCACCAAGACCTCGGCGCAAATCATCGCCGAGCTCGACGGCCTGTATGCGGCGGGGTGGCGCAGCCAGGTGTTTTTTGTCGACGATAACTTCATCGGCAACAAACCTTTTCTGAAAACCGATCTGCTGCCCGCCCTGATTGCGTGGAGACAAGGCAAGGCCGGAAATATTTTCTGCACCGAAGCCTCAATTAATCTGGCGGACGATCCGGCACTGATGGAGCTGATGGTTCAAGCCGGGTTCACCACCGTATTTATCGGCATCGAAACGCCGGATGATGCCTGCCTGGTCGAGTGCAGCAAGATTCAGAACAAAAACCGGAATCTGATCGAAGATGTGAAACGAATTCAGCGCGCGGGCCTTCAGGTGCAGGGAGGGTTCATCGTCGGCTTCGACAGCGACCAGCCATCCATCTTTCAACGGCAGATCGACTTCATCCAGAAGAGCGGAATCGTCACGGCAATGGTCGGCCTGCTGCAGGCACCGCCCGGCACCCGGCTCTACGAGCGTATGAAAACAGAGGGGCGGCTTTGCGCAGAAGCCACGGGCGACAATGCGGACGGAACGACCAACATTGTTCCGGCCATGAATATCGGAACACTCAAAGCAGGCTACCGACGGATTTTGGAAACCATCTATTCTCCGGGTCCATACTATCAGCGCATCCGCACCTTCCTGCGCGAATACCCGCCGCCGCGTGTGCGCGAAAAACTCCAGCTCTCACACATCCTCGCATTCGTGCGCGCCTTTTTCCGGCTGGGCATTCTGGGCCGGGAGCGCGTTTATTACTGGAAGCTTATGCTTTGGACTCAGTTCCGCCATCCCCGACTGATTCCTCATGCCGTCCTGTTCGCCATTTACGGCTATCACTTCCGCAAGATCTGCGAACAGCAGGTGCTGCAAGAAGGTTTTAGGCCATAGGCTTTATGGTGGATCGCTTCCAGCCTGGTTCAAGTTTCCAATTTCCAGTTTCAAGTTTCACGTTTCAGCCCCCCCGGTAGGGTTACACCCCATATCCGAAAGAGACCGTCGCGCGTAGTCTGTTTTCAGAAAAGGGAACCACGCAACAAAAGGAGATCTTATGCCTCTTATTAACATCATTATCACACTGGTCGTCGCCGGTGTCGGGCTGTGGGCGATTAACAAATACATCCCGATGGCCAAGCCGATTAAAAACATCATCAACATCGTGGTGGTGCTGGTTCTCGTCCTGTGGCTGCTGCAGGTCTTCGGCATCATCGGCAGCGTCAACAGCATCCGGGTCAGATAAACAAAAAGGAGAAATGAATCATGAAAAAACTATGGATCAGTTTAGCAACTCTGCTCATCGCAGGCGGAGCGATGGCCGTCACCAGACCGTTCAATGCCAGCATCACGCCGAATGTCGCAGTTTACGACCGAACCGACCGCATTGAAGGTCTGACCCTCAGCATCTGGGGCGAAAACGAACAGACATCGCTGGCTCTGGGTATCGTCAATGGAACGACAGGAAACAGCGCCGGCTTGAGCTGGGGGTATATCCTGAACTATGCCGAAAACTATAAAGGCATCCAGTGGGCGCCGATTAACTATGTGACAGGCGACTTCCTCGGATGGCAGGGCGCACTCGTCAACTACACCGGCGGCTCCATGAAAGGTCTGCAAACCGGGGTTGTCAACTGCGCGGGACTTCTGACCGGATTACAGCTCGGCCTGGTCAACTATGCTCAGGACGGGCAAACCGGCGTGCAGATCGGTCTCGTCAACCTGATTCCTTCGAACCAGTGGTTCAGCGGACTTCCGGACGAACTGGCACCGGGAATGATCTTCGTTAACTGGTGCTTCTAATCCCCGGTTTCGGAGCGTCGGTCGCAGAGCCCCCTCTGCGGCCGCTTTTCGTGTCTTTAAGGTGTAAACGATGTGATGAAGATTGAACACAACAAAGGCGCGGGTGACAAAACAAGCAATTTGACTTTCCTGACCCGCAAGGAGAAAGGAAATATGAAAACGAATTCTCTGAAACAACTGGGAACTCTCGGCCAATCCATCTGGCTGGACTACATCCGGAGAGACTTGATCACCAATGGTGAGCTCAAGCGTCTGATCGAAGAGGACGGATTGCGGGGAATGACCTCAAACCCGGCGATTTTTGAAAAGGCCATTGATGAGAGCCATGATTACGACAAGGACATCCGCGCTCAGACGCTGGCGGGAAAAGATGCCGAATCGATTTACGAAACCATCAGCCAGCGCGATGTGCAAAGTGCCGCCGATGTATTCCGCCCTCTTTATGACCGGACAGACGGTGGCGACGGGTATGTCAGCCTGGAGGTAAATCCTCATCTGGCGCGCAACACCGATGGAACCATCGAAGAAGCCCGCCGGTTATGGAAAGCCCTCAACCGGCCCAACGTCTTCATCAAAGTTCCCGCCACGCGCGAGGGATTGCCTGCAATTCAGCAGCTCATCAGCGAAGGCATCAACATCAACGTGACGCTGATCTTCGGACTGCCGCGCTACCGGCAGGTGGCGGAAGCTTTCATCGCCGGACTTGAAGCGCGGGCGGCGCAGGGAAACCCTGTGACCCGCATTGCTTCCGTCGCCAGTTTTTTTGTCAGCCGCATTGATGCGCTCATTGATCCTCTGCTGGAAAAAATCGTTACGCAGGGCGGCGGGCCGGCAGACCTCGCGCAAAAGGTGCGCGGTCAAACTGCCATCGCCAGCGCTAAGAAGGCTTATCAAATCTACAAAGAGATCTTCGGCAGCGACCGGTTTAAAAAACTGTCGGATCAGGGCGCGCGCCCCCAGCGCCTGCTGTGGGCCAGCACCGGCACCAAGAATCCGGAATACAGCGATGTGAAATATATCGACGCGCTGATCGGGCCGGACACGGTGAACACGGCTCCGCTGGAAACGATCAATGCTTATCGCGATCACGGTGAACCGCTCGCCCGGCTTGAACAAAACGTTGGCGAAGCGGCGCGCCGGCTGGCACTGCTTCCAGTCCTTGGAATTGACATCGACCAGCTAACGCAGCAGCTCGAAGATGAAGGGGTCGAAAAATTTAACAAGCCGTTCGACGCACTGATGACGGCTCTGGCACAGGATAAATCACCAAGAGGCTGAAAAGGAGGATCGTTATGATGCCTCATCTGAACGGATGGATGGGCGGATGGGCCGGCCGCGGAATGTGGATTTGGCCGATACTCGTCGTGCTGGTAGTCGTTGTGCTGATCGTGGGGATTGAAAAGCTGTTCAGGAAATAATCATCTGTTCGCTACCCGCCCACGAAATGAACTGCTACACGAGAAAGGAATTGCCCGCGCTGAAAGCGTAAAGCGCGGCGCAATAGAGATTTACCAAACATTGGAAGAACCCGCCTTGGCTCTGAATGATTTTGTTGACCCCTCTTTTTGTGATTTTTTGTGGCCAAAACCTGATCCGCACTGAATGTCTCCCTCGGAGAGGTCGCCCTACCTTTCCAACCCTTGGAAACCCACCCCGGCCTACGGCGGACGCGGACGGCCACCCGATGGAGGGGGTTTTCCTTGCGTTCTCTGCGCTCTTTCGCGGCTAAACATCTTTCTCCTCGGAGCCCCTGGTAAAAGAACTGTACATTGTTCTTTATGAATGTTTTGGCGGCAAGAGGCACTAAACAGGCACGTGAGCGCGTCGGCTTTTCGCTATAGGTTTTTTTAACCTCCCTGGTAGGGTTTCACCCCATGGAGTGCTGACACCTCGCGGCATATACTCACTATCCAAATATAAGGAGACGTCAAAATGATCACACCGGAACTGCTCCATAAAATGGATGCCTACTGGCGCGCCGCGAATTATCTGTCGGTCGGCCAGCTCTATCTCCGCGACAATCCGCTGCTGCGCGAGCCTCTAAAGCCGGAGCATGTGAAATCGATGCTGCTCGGACATTGGGGTACCACGCCCGGTCAGAATTTTATTTACGTCCACTTGAACCGCGTCATCAAAAAATTCGATCTGGATATGATCTATATTTCCGGCCCCGGCCACGGCGGCCCGGCACTGGTCGGCAATACCTATCTCGAAGGCACCTACAGCGAAATCTATCCGGAGATCACGCAGGATGAGAGCGGACTGAAAAAACTGTTCAAGCAGTTTTCTTTTCCCGGCGGGATTCCCAGCCATGTTTCGCCGGAATGTCCGGGATCGATTCACGAAGGCGGCGAGCTGGGCTATTCGCTCAGCCATGCCTTTGGTGCCGCATTCGATAATCCGGAATTGATCGTCGCCTGCGTCGTCGGCGACGGCGAAGCCGAAACGGGCCCGCTGGCCACGGCCTGGCACTCCAATAAATTCCTCAACCCGATCGCCGACGGCGCGGTTTTGCCGATTTTGCACCTCAACGGCTACAAGATCGCCAATCCGGCGGTGCTCGCACGCATTGAACCCGAAGAGCTCGATCAGCTTCTTCGCGGCTACGGCTGGACGCCTTACTTTGTGGAGGGCGACGATCCGGAAACCATGCACCAGCTCATGGCCGAAGTGTTGGAAAGGACCATTGTCGAAATCCGGCAGATTCAAAACAACGCCCGGACGAATCATGCCCCCGACCGTCCGCGCTGGCCGATGATTGTCCTGCGCTCTCCCAAAGGGTGGACCGGCCCGAAAGAAGTCGACGGGGTGCCCAACGAAGGGACCTTCCGCTCTCATCAGATTCCTGTTCTGGTGGACGCGGATCATCCCGGGCATCTCCAACTGCTGGAAACCTGGCTGAAAAGCTACAGACCCGAAGAGCTCTTCGATGAGAGCGGACGACTCCTTCCCGAACTGGCCGAGCTCGCGCCGCACGGCGAGCGCCGGATGGGCGCCAATCCGCACGCGAACGGCGGATTGCTGTTACAAGATCTGGTTCTGCCTGACTTCCGGAACTATGCCGTGGATGTACCGTCGCCGGGATCCGTGCAGGCCGCCGATACACACGAGCTGGGCGAATTCCTGCGTGAAGTGGTTACACTCAATAAGGAACAGCGCAACTTCCGGATTTTCGGCCCCGACGAAACGCTGTCCAACCGGCTGAATGCCGTGTTTGAAGTCACCGACCGGCAGTGGGACGCGCGAGCGCAGGTGAACGATGAGTTTCTGAAAACAGACGGTCGCGTTATGGAAATGCTGAGCGAGCATCAATGTGAAGGCTGGCTTGAAGGCTATCTGCTGACCGGCAGGCACGGACTCTTCAACTGCTACGAGGCATTCATCCACATCATTGACTCCATGTTCAATCAGCACGCCAAGTGGCTGAAGGTCAGCGCGGAGCTTCCGTGGCGCAGAAAGATTGCCTCGCTGAATTACCTGCTTGCTTCGCACGTCTGGCAGCAGGCGCACAACGGATTTACGCATCAGGACCCCGGCTTCATCGACCACGTCGTGAACAAGAAGGCGTCGGTCGTGCGCGTCTATCTGCCGCCAGACGCCAACAGCCTTCTCTCCGTTTGGGATCATTGCCTGCGGAGCCGCCACTACGTCAACGTCGTCATCGCGGGCAAATACCAGGCCCCGCAATGGTTGTCCATGGATGAGGCGGTTGGGCACTGCACGAAAGGGATCGGTATCTGGGAATGGGCCGGCTGCAATCGAGATATTGAACCGGATGTCGTCATGGCCTGCTGCGGCGACGTGCCCACTCTGGAAACGCTCGCCGCCGTTTCCATCCTTCGGAAACATCTGCCCGAACTGAAAGTCCGCGTGATCAATGTCGTTGATCTCATGAAGCTTCAACCGCAATCCGAGCACCCGCACGGATTGAGCGACAAGGAATTCGATGCCTTGTTTACCAAAGATAAACCGATCGTCTTCGCGTTCCACGGCTATCCGTGGCTGGTGCACCGGCTGACCTATCGCCGCACGAATCACGACGGCATGCACGTGCGCGGCTACAAGGAAGAAGGAACCATCACCACCTATTTCGATATGACCGTGCTCAACGATCTGGATCGTTTCCATTTGGTCATGGACGTCATCCACCGGCTTCCAAAGCTTGGAACCCAAGGTGCCAAGCTGAAAAAAATGATGGAGAACAAACTCATCGAGCATAAACAGTACATCGACGAACACGGTCAGGACATGCCGGAGATCCGCAATTGGAAATGGAGCCGCCCGACGTAAGGATGAATTCAGGGTTTCTGATTTCCCGGGATCCGCTATACTGCGCGGCAATGAAACCGGTTGAATTCAAAACGACGTGGGGAACGATCCGGCTGACGCTGAAAGACGGCAAAGTGGTCGCTCTTGATCTGCCGCATCTGAAAAACATGCCGCGCCAACCTTTCTCAATTGAAAAGTTCCAGACCTTGGAAAAATTAATCGGGAACTTTCCAATGTTTGGAAAACCCGAAGGAACAGATTTTCAAAAAGCGGTCTGGAGCGAGATGCAAAAAATTCCGCGCGGTCAAACGCGCACCTACAGCGAAATCGCCGCAGCCATCGGACGACCGAAAGCGGTGCGCGCGGTCGGCACTGCCTGCGGCGCGAATCCTCTGCCGCTCTTTATTCCCTGCCACCGCGTCACCGCCAAAAACGGTCTCGGCGGCTTCGGCAGCGGTCTGCCGTGGAAAAAGCTCCTGCTGGAAATGGAAGGTGCGTTATGAAACAACAGATGACCCCTTATGTGTGTCATATTTTTGTCTGCACCAACGTGCGCGAAAATAATCCGGAAAACCCCGGGTGCGGATCCAAAGGCGGCGGTGAGCTGAAAGACCTTCTGAAAAAGGCCGTAAACGAGCGCGGCTGGAAAGGCAAAGTCCGCGTTTCCACCTCCAGCTGTATGGGCCTCTGCGGAACCGGGCCAAACGTTGTGCTCTATCCGCAGGGCATCCATTTTTCCGCCGTCACAGAGAATGACGTTCCATTGATTATGGATGCTCTACATAAGTTGTTGCCAGAAAACAGAAAAATCTGGTTTCCGGCGAAGACGTTTGGCTGGGGCTGGGGGCCGCCCTGCAGCTGGCAGGGCTGGGTGGTTCTGCTGATTTACATCGCTCTGCTTGCATCCGCGTCATGGCTGATGCCGCTTAACGAGTCGCCAGCCCTCTACACCGCCTGTGTGACCGGCTTAACTATAGTGCTCATCATCATCTGCATTTGGAAAGGCGGACGCCCGCGCTGGCGCTGGGGAAAATAGTTTTTCCAATGTCTGGAACCCGGCGCGGCCGGATTTCATGATTTTTTCAAGGGGCTGTAGCCGCGATCCATGATCGCAGAGGCGGGGTCACGGCCCCCGCCCTACAAACCACGCCGTTCGATCACGGGTGGAGTTGGTTGCAGATGCACCTGCCCGCAGTGCTACAACGTTGCAGGCGGGAGGCGCGGAGAATGCCGCTGTATTTTCATACCGCAAACTCTCCGCAACGCCGCAGACGCGGCCAAATCCGTCCGGGATCAGATGATGTGTTTCTTGGTGGCTTTAACGAGGATCTTCCAGAGCTCTTCCTGCGTTTTGGCAGCCAGCAGGGCGTCGCGCGCTTCTTTCTTGGCGAAGCTCTGCGTGAGGCCGGAGAGCAACTTGAGGTAGAAGGCGCTGGCGGCGGTCGGAATGACCATGTAGAAGAAGATTTTGGTTTTCGTGGTTCCGCCAAAATCGACTCCCTTTTTGCTGATGCCCAGCGTGAGCGTCAGCCCGCCGCCTTCGACCCCGCGAACGTGCGGAAAGGCAATGCCGTGTTCGACGGCGGTGGAAACGATCGCTTCACGGCGCAGAGCGGCATCATGCAGATCGTCACAGCTTTCAATATAGCCCTGCTCGCGCAGGTTGTTGCACATTTCGAGCAACACGTCTTCGCGCGTGGTTCCTTTGAGAGACACCACCATCAGTTCCGGCGCGGAAAAGCGTTCGATGCCGCGTTTGACGGGGTCTCCCCAGCGGCGGCGCGGCGAGTTGCGCGTGAGCGGAACATCCGGCGAATAAAGAATGCGGGTGCAGTTGGGGCAGCGGTTGAGTTCGTCGCCGCCGTGGATGCTGTTGACCATGGTTTTGGTCAGGGCATAGCCGCATCCGGAACAGTTGTCGCCGGTGATCGGAACAATCGCTTCAATGCTCTTTTGGAGCAGGCGGTTGAAGTGCGATTTGAGTTCGACCGGGAGTTCGCCCGCGAGAGTTGAGATGCTCTTGTCGAGCTGCTCGAGACGGGCTTTGGGCATCGAGGCCTGCTGCTGCGCGCGGGCAACAATGAGATCCTGTAACTGGATCAGGTGTTTAATCGTGTGGGTTTCTTTGCGGACCATGGGGCTTTCTCCTTAAACTTCAAACTCTGACACTCGCATCAATGAATGCGCTCAATAATTCTTCGTAGGACGTTGTGACTGGAAATTGCGGAAATTCATCGATTACGTTCTGCGGCGGGCAGAAAAGGATGCCTGCGTCGGCTTCGGCGAGCATGGACGTGTCGTTATAGGAATCGCCGGCGGCGATGACCTTGAATTTCAAATGGTGGAGGGCCTTGACCCCTTCGCGCTTCTGGTCGGGCATGCGCAGGTGGTAGTCGGCGACGCGGCCGTCGCCGTCGATGTGCAGGCGGTGGCACAGCAGGGTCGGATGGCCGAGTTGCTTCATTAGCGGCGCGGCGAAGTCGTAGAAGGTGTCCGAAAGGATGATGACCTGAAATTTTTCGCGCAACTGGTTGAGGAAGTCGTGCGCGCCGGGTAGCGGACCCATTCCGGCGATAACGGCCTGAATATCGGCGAGCTTCAGGCGATGTTCGTCCAGAATGCGCAAACGCTGGCGCATCAACACGTCATAATCGGGAATATCGCGGGTGGTAGCGCGTAATTCCTCGATTCCGGTGCGTTCGGCCACGTTGATCCAAATCTCCGGAACCAGCACCCCTTCCAAATCTAAACAGGCAATCTGCATGAAAATCCTTTCAGCCCCCAAAGCGCCTGATTTTAAATTCCAATTTATTTATAGCAAAATAATTAGGAAACCTTTTTAATTCCCACCCTCTTAATGGATTTGCCGGTTCCGGTCGCACTTTTGCCCTTCAACCAGCAAACGGAAATCAGAAATCGGAAAATTGTTCATGCCTTCTTTTATCGAAAAAATCGGAAAACTGTTCAAAAAGCAGGAAGTTTATCGTCCCTCGCAGACCCAAGCCGCCACCAAACCAGCCGGCGACGCAAAGAAACCGGCGCAAAAACCGCAGCCTAAAGCCGACGCGCCCCGCAAGCACACCACCCCCCGCGGCGGAAAAAAACGCACCCCGGAGCAGGCAAACCGTCCGGCACCGGAAACCGCACAACGCCCCGCCCCGCCCCGCAAACCGGTCGAGCCGTGGGATCCCGCCACCTTTAGCGTCGAACCCAAAGAAGGCAAAACCCGCTTTCAGGATATGAACCTGCCGGATGATGTGCTCCACGCCATCGCCGATTTGAACTTTCAGTACTGCACCCCGATTCAGGCCGAAATCCTGCCGTTGACGCTTCAAGGCAAGGATATGGCCGGCAAAGCGCAGACCGGAACCGGCAAAACCGCCGCTTTCCTGCTCGGCATCCTCACCCGCTTTATTAACAACAAACAGGAAGCGCCGACCCCCGGATGTCCCCGTGCACTGATTCTCGCGCCGACCCGCGAACTCGCCATGCAGATTCGCGATGACGCCGAAAAACTCAGCAAATACACTCCGATCAAAACCGTCGCCATCTACGGCGGCATCGACTATGACAAACAGCGCCGCGTGCTCGAAGAACCCGTCGACATCATCGTCGCCACTCCGGGCCGCCTGATCGACTTCGCCAGCCAGGGCGTCATCAATCTGCGCGAAGTCGAAGTCCTCGTCATCGACGAAGCCGACCGCATGCTCGACATGGGCTTCATCCCCGACGTCCGAAAAATCATCTACAAAACCCCGCCCAAAGAAAACCGCCAGACCCTGCTCTTCAGCGCCACGCTCGACGACGCCGTCATGCGCCTCTCCGCCGCCTGGATGACCGATCCCGGTAAAATTGAAATTGAGCCCGACAAAAACGCCACCAAGCTCATCGACCAGCAGGTCTACATCGTCACCGACGACCAGAAATTCGCCCTGCTCTACAACATCCTCAAAAAAGAGGTCGGCGACAGTTCCGCGCTCATCTTCACCAACCGCCGCGACCAGACCGAACGCCTCTCGGACGCCCTATTCCGTTATGGCATCGACTGCGAAATCCTCTCCGGCGCTGTTGCCCAGAACAAACGCCAGCGCATTCTGTCCGACTTTAAAGAAGGCCGCTGCAAACTCGTCGTCGCCACCGACGTCGCCGGTCGCGGCATCCACGTCGACGACATCACCCACGTCATCAACTTCAACATCCCCTCGCAGCCCGACGATTATGTTCACCGCATCGGCCGCACCGGCCGCGCCGGAAAAAAAGGTATCTCCGTCACCTTCGCCTGCGAAAAAGAATCCTTTGAACTGCCCGCCATTGAAGAACTCATCGGCAAACGCCTCCCCTGCATCCAGCCGGAAGAA
>JAQUXG010000287.1 GCA_028692515.1 Kiritimatiellales bacterium
TACCACTTCGCCTCAACTCCGGCGGGTTCATAATTCTTCGGCAGTTCACTCATAAAAAATCCTTCTGTTTCCAAACATTGGAAAAAATTCTAAAATCCGGCCTCGCCGGTTTTCAACCTTTGGAAAATTAAGCGGTGAAATCTACGAAAAGAGCGGGGTCAAAGCAACCCCGCAGGCAGGTTTTCCAACCCTTGAAAGAGGAATTGCGATTGCCCGAGGAAAAATAACGGCTAAACTCCCCGCATGACAAAACCAACGCTTGAACAGCGCATTCTCGAACATCTGAATAAACCCAACTATCAGCCGCTGGCCCGCCCCGATCTGGCCAAGGCGATGCACATCCACAGCTCAGAACGCAATAAACTGCGTCAGGCGCTGATCAATCTCCAGGAACAAGGCAAAGTGACCTGCCTGCGTAAAAACCGCTGGGCGGCCGCCGGAAAGAATACCGCCGCAAAGATCATCATCGGTTCAGTGCGTGTGATGGAAAAGGGCTTCGGCCTGTTCGCCCCCGATGAGGGCGGCGAGGAAATTTATATTGCCCGCGACGACCTGAAGTGTGCGCTCCATGAAGACCGCGTATCGGTTGAAGTGTTGGCCAAGGCACCAGAGGCCCGCCGCGGCGGGCGCGGCGGCGGACAGGCTCCTAGGTTTTCAAACAAAGAAGGCCGCGTGGTCGAAGTGCTGGAACGCAAACACACGGAAGTGGTCGGACTGCTGCGCCGCACCCCCTACTACGCTTCTGTGATCCCCGACAATCTGCGCCTGATTCAGGATATCCGCGTTGCCGGATGGGAAAAAGGGCTGGAGGAGACGCCGGAAGACCACAAGGTGGTCATCGAACTGAACGAATGGAGCGATCCGTTTAAACCTCTGACCGGCACCGTGATTGAGGCGATGGGTCACAAGGACGACCCGAACGTGGAGATGCAATGCATCCTGCGCGCGCACGGCTTTCAGCAGAATTTCCCGGATGAAGTCATCGCCGAGGCCCATAAGGTTCCGCACGAGCTGCGCCCGGAGGATTATAAAAACCGCCGCGATCTGCGCAAGCTGCTGACCTTTACGATCGATCCGGAAACCGCGCGCGATTTCGACGACGCCGTTTCGCTGGAAAAAAGTTCCAAGGGTTGGAAACTTTCGGTGCATATCGCCGACGTCTCCCACTTTGTCCCCAAAAACTCCATCATCGACAAAGAGGCGCTGCACCGCGGCAACAGCATTTATCTGGTCGACCGCGTTGTGATGATGCTGCCGACGGAACTGACAACACGGATTTGCAGTCTGAATCCGCACGTCGACCGGCTGGCTCATACCGTCGAAATCTTTCTCGATGAAAACGGAGAAATGACCGGCGCGGAAAGTTACCGTTCGATCATTCACTCCGATGCCCGCCTGACCTACGAACAGGCGCACGACCTGTTCACCGGAAACCCGGATCACGGGGTTCCATCCAACGTGGTCGCGGTGCTGAACGACCTGCTGCCGCTGACCCGTAAGATCCGCGAAAAGCGTTTCGCCGCCGGGGCGCTGGAAATCAATACGCCGCAGATCAAGTGCATGATGGACAAAAACGGCAAGGTCGCCTCGATCAAAAAAGGTGAAGCGAAGGAAGCCTATCAACTGATTGAAGAGTGCATGCTGCTTGCCAACGTCGCCGTGGCCCTCAAGCTGAAAGAGGCAGAAAAGCCCGCCATCCACCGCATCCACGAAGAGCCGGACGAAGATCAGTGGGCGCAGATGGGCGCGGAGCTTCAGGCACTCGGCATCAACGCCCTGCCGCAGACACGCCACGATATCAACAACGTGATGGAACTCATTGAGGATACGCCGCTCGAATATACCGGAAGTCTGGCTGTTCTGCGCAATCTGAAGCGCGCCGGCTATTCCGCAGAAGCCAAAGGTCACTTCGGCCTCGCCTTCGAAAATTATGTTCACTTCACCTCGCCCATCCGGCGCTACCCCGACCTCGTCATTCATCGCCAGCTGGCTGCGCTTGAAGAAAAACAGCCACTGCCCTACCGAACGAAAGATATCGAAGAGATTGCCGAGCAGTGTACCCGCACCGAAAGCGAGGCCGACCAGGCCGAAAAAGAGAGCATCGATCTGCGCCGTTGCGAGTATTACAACGATCTGCTAACCAAGGGCGAAACCGGCCCGTACAAGGGTTGCATCATTAAGATTCTCAACAAGGGCATGATTGTCGAACTAACCGATACCATCCAGCGCGGCCTGATCCCCTTCTCGTCGATCACCGACGACCGCTACGACGTGAACAAGACGCAGACCCGCGCGACGGGGCAGCGCAACCACCGGGTCTTTAAAATCGGCGACACGGTGGAGATCAATCTGGTCAAGGTGGACATTGCCCGCAAGTTTATCGACTTCCAGCTCACCGGGCAGACCGCTGCCAACGAGTTCGCCGCCAACAAAAAGAAAAAAGGCATTCCGCCGCGCAGCAAGCAGAAAAAGCAGCAGGTCACGCTGACCGGCGACCGTCCGCACGGCCCGAAAAAACAGACGCGCCGCAAA
>JAQUXG010000032.1 GCA_028692515.1 Kiritimatiellales bacterium
GGTCGCGGAAAGGCAACCCGATCAACCAGTGGTATGACCGGCACGCCGATGGTCGGCACACTGCCGACGGATGGGTGGTTTTCTGGCGCGGCATCGATGCCAATGCCATTCCCGGACTGATCGCCTTCTGCGTCTTTCGTCCCGCCGACTTCGTTTAACCGCGCGGGCGAAATGCGTTTGACCTCGCTTTTGAAACCCCGCACAATCTCCGCCCGATGAAACAGGAAAACAGCACCATACTTGAACACCGTCTTTTTCACGGCGACTACCGCCTGCTCAAATTCTCTGCACCCTCTATCGGACCGCACGTTCAGCCGGGTCAGTTTGTGCATTTGAAAATTCCCCGCTTCGAACACGCCGTTTTGCGGCGTCCGTTCAGCATCTTCAAAGCCGACACGGAAAGCGTCAGTATTCTCTACAAAGCCGTTGGGCGGGGCACTGCCGCGCTGGCGACCGTCGTTGAGGGTGAACCCGTCAGTTTGATCGGCCCGCTCGGCACCGGGTTTCCAATGGCTGGAAACGGAAAGATTCCCTTGCTGGTTGCGGGCGGCTACGGCAACGCCGCGCTCTATCTTCAGGCCGCCAAACTGCCCGTCAAAGGCGTGGCCTTCTTCGGCGGACGAACTGCGGATGACATTTTATGTGTCGATGAATTTAAAGCGCTCGGCTGGGACGTACACATTGCCACGGATGACGGTTCGCTCGGACAAAAAGGATTTGTAACTGCCGCGCTCGACGCGTGGCTCGAAGAGCAGGAGGCAGGGATCAGGGGTCACGGATCAGGGGAAAACTGTTTCCAAGGTTCGGAAAAAAACAGCAAGCCGCAACGCAGTTGCTTGGAACTTTTCGCCTGCGGGCCGAACGCCATGCTTAAAGCGGTCGGCGACCGCGCCATTCAAAACGGTCTGACGGCCTGGCTTTCGATGGATCGCAACATGGCCTGCGGCGTCGGCGCCTGCCTCACTTGCGTCATCAAACGCAAAACCGCCGACGGCTGGGAATGGGCCCGATGCTGCAAAGACGGTCCGGTTTTTAACGCCGAAGAAATAATTTGGGAAGACTAACCACGGAAGGGTTAACCACGAAATACACAAAATACACGAACCCCCAGCCGATTTCCTTTCGTGTGTTTCGTGGGTTAAATGAACCAGATGAATAAGCCCGATTTAAAAGTAAAAATAGGTTCGCTGGAGATGAAGAATCCGGTGACGGTGGCTTCCGGTACGTTCGGCTACGGGCCGGAATATGCCGACCTTGTCGATCTCAACCGCCTCGGCGCGATTACGGTGAAAGGGATCTGCACGGAGCCGCACATCGGCAACAATACGCCGCGCACGTTTGAAACGCATGGCGGCATGCTGAATGCCATTGGTCTGCCCGGCCCCGGCGCGCAGGGCTTTATCAAAAAATATCTGCCGTTCTTCGAAAACTACAAGGTGCCGCTGATTGTTAATATCTGGGGCAAGACGGTGGAGGACTACGCTCGCGTCGCGGAAATTTTTAATGATCAGGCGCGCATCAGTGCACTTGAAGTGAACGTTTCCTGCCCGAACGTGAAAGAGGGCGGTGCGCTGTATGGAACCGATGTGAATCTGTTCCGCACGGTGGTCGATGCGGTGCGCGCGAAAACCACGAAGCCGCTGATCATCAAGCTCGCACCGAACGTGGCGGACATTAAACAGTTTGCGCGCGCCGCCGAAGAGTGCGGCGCCGATGCGGTTTCGATCATGAATTCCTATCCGGCGATGGCGATCAATATTGAAACGCGCAAGCCGGAGCTGGCCAACCGTACCGGCGGGCTTTCCGGCCCGGCAATCAAGCCGATTGCGATCAAACTGGTTTGGGAAGCTGCCAAAGCGATTCAGATTCCAATCATTGGAATGGGCGGAATCTACAGTCCGGAAGACGCGCTGGAGTTTATCATCGCCGGGGCTTCGGCCGTTGCGGTCGGTACGGCCAGCTTTACCGATCCATCGACTGCTGTCCGCGTGATTGAAGGAATGGAAACATGGATGGCCGCCAAGGGCATCGGCTCGGTTGCTGAGTTGAAGGGAACGGTGCAGGCATGATACGCCGCTGGATGGTCGCTGCGCTGACGCTGTTGCTTGCATTTTCTGTGATCGGCTGGATTGTTTATATTCCGCCCGCGGCGCTGGAACCCCTCGCGCCGGTTCCGGCTCATGCTCAGATTATTTATCGCAGTAATACGCCTGTCTGGTCGGTTCTGAAGAAGTTTCCCGTTTCCAGAGATTGGAAAAATGCCGACCGTTTTTTCCAAGGTTTGGAAAAAAGTCCGCTGACGGTTGCGACGGTTTCGCTTGGCGGGCGCGACCGGCGCGATACGTGGGTGGCGGTCAGCGCACTCGGCCCGCGCGCGCTGGGTGTTCAATGGCAGCTGCAGTTTTTTCCGCCTGCCGGAATTAAGCCGCTTCGCTCGTATGGGGCGTGGCCGGTTTGGCAGTACAGCGATGTGTCGCTTCCGGTGTGGGCGCGGGTCCGGTTTTCGATTGCCGAGGGGCTGCTGATCTGTTCAATTTCCGATGACAGCCATGATCTAGAATATTTGCTGGACACGCTGGATGGACGGCGTCCTTCAGCAGAACGAAAGAGAAACTGATGAAAAAACGGGCGATGATGTTATTGATGCCGGTCTTTTTTCTGTCCGGATGCAAGACAACCGGGCCGAGCGAGATTGTGCCGGTGGCGTGGAAGGATCAGCAGGCGTATGCCGCGCAGGTGAAGGATCCCCGCCGTTTCGGTTACAGTATTTATCAGACTCCCAGCGGCATTGTGTATCGCGGCGGATGTCGGGTGCATCCCAATCAGGCCAAGATGCTTCCGATGGCGGCCGAAGATCCGCTTCGTCCGGTGGTGATGCTTGAGGGTAAGTTCGGAGCCGAGTCGCCGGTGTTGCTGGATTTTACGGCATCGGCCAGCTGGATGGAGTTTGGTCTGGCACAGTCGATTCGCGCGGTGCCGGTTAGCGAGCGTCAGGCGCTGCTGATTAAAATTCCCGGCGAAGAGATTCCCGGCTGCCCTTCGGTAGTGCCGACCCTTCAGTTGGGCCAAATCTTTATTGAGAACCCGCAGGTGATTGTACGGATGGCTGACGGACCGATGGGCTCGCTGGCACGCGGTATTGCGGATCCGGAGATCAAGGGGGTGATCAGCTGGGAGATCCTCGAGAAGTTTGAACAGATTCATTTGGATTACGCCGGAAAGCGGGTGGCTCTTACGACGACGAAGTCGGCGTATGGTCCGGATCCTTCACGACTGATTGCGGCCATTCCGCTGGTTCAGAACGCCGGGGTTTGCGCGATCCGCGGTGCGGTGGATGGCAAGTCGGCGTTGATTTTGATTGATCCGGCAGGCAATTTTGAAGCGGCGACGGACGGGGCACAGCCGGTTGCTTCCATTCAGATGGGTGCAGGTTTCGGGTTTGCTTCGCCGGCGGTGTCTGCCTCTTCAGGCGGCGTGCGGATCGGCGCGCGACTGTTGCAGAATTTTAAGATCACGATCTGCCCGCAGGAGGGCATGATCTATTTTGAAAAGCCTGAGACCGGACGGGAATGAGCGGTCAATCCGCCACGCCGAGCAGTTCCTGAACGGCCTTTAATAATTCTGCCAAGGCAACGGGTTTTTCAAATGCGCGGCAGGCTCCGAATTTTTTGGCGTGCGGTAAAAAATTGATCGGTGCGGCGCGCATGCCGCCGGAGATTGCAATAACCGGCAGTTCCGGATGATGTGCGCGAAACTCACGGATGATTTCCAGCCCGTCCATTTCCGGCATCATAATATCGGTGATGATCAGATCCGGGTTGTTCCGGTGCATTTGTACCAGACCCTCCCGCCCATTTGCGGCCAGTGCCACCGCATAGCCGTTGCTTTCGAGGAACTGCTGAAAAAGCGTCAGCACGGATTCATCATCATCAATTACCAGAATTAAAGCCATGGGGTTTGCCTTTCATCCATCTTATTCATTCAGCAGATCGTGGACTGTCGCCAGCAGTCCGGTAACCGAAAACGGTTTTTGCAGAAATACATATCCTTTGCTGTCGATTTCTTTCCACCGTTCGTGCGGATCCCGGTAACCGCTGTAAAGCAGAACCGGCAGGGCGGGTGTTTTTTTACGAATAATATTTGCCAGCTCAATGCCGTTTTTGCCGGGCAGAACCACATCGCTGAACAGCAGATCGATGCCGGAGGGATCCTGTTCAAAAAGACTCAGCGCTTCTTCGGCACTGGATGCGACGATGGATGTGTAGCCTGCCGAATTCAGAATGCGCAGTACCATGTCGCATGTGTCGGGGTCGTCATCCACCAGCAGGATTTTTTCTGTCTCCGGCTTGCGGCTGCGGGACAGCGGCGCATCGGACGGGTTGATGGCCGGCAGATAGATGTTGAAAGTTGTTCCCTGTCCGGGTTCGCTGTTGACCCGGATCCAGCCTTTGCTCTGTTTAACGATTCCGTATACTACCGCCAGCCCGAGTCCGGTACCCTTACCGACGGTTTTGGTTGTGAAAAACGGCTCAAACAGATGGTCTTTAACTTGCTGTGTCATGCCGGTGCCGGTGTCGGTGATTGCAAGACAGACAAACGATCCCGGTTCTGCCTCCGGGGTTTCCGCCGCCGTTCGTGGATCAACGGTTATGTTTTCTGTTGCAATGGCCAGACGGCCGCCTTCGGGCATGGAATCGCGCGCATTGACCGCCAGATTCATAACAATCTGGGTGAGCTGGCCGGCGTCGGCATGAATGGGATAAAGATCTTCTGCCAGATCAAATGTGCACTGGATGGATTCTCCTAACAGCATGTGAAGCAGAATTTCGGCATCATGAACCGCACTGTTCAGATTGAGCAGCTGTTTGTTTACAGATTGCTTCCGGCTGAAGGCCAGCAACTGCTGAGTTAGATTAGCCGCCCGTCGGGCCGCCTTTTCAATTTCGATGACGTTGCGGTGTTCTATGGATTTTTCGTCCATTTTGTTCAGGAGGATTTCGCTGAAGCCGAGGATCGCCTGCAGGATGTTGTTGAAGTCATGCGCTACGCCGCCGGCAAGCTGTCCGACTGCCTCCATCTTTTGACTCTGCCGGAATTGCTCGTCCCGAACCAGTTCGTCGGTGATGTCGCGCTTTACCGCAACATAGCCGGTGATGGCTCCGAGTCTGTCCCTTACGGGAGAGATGGCGGCTTCTTCAGTATACAGGATGCCGTCTTTTCGTTTGTTGATAAACCGTCCGTTCCAGACGTTTCCAGAGATAATGGTTTTCCAAAGAGTGGAATAAAACTCTGTATCATGCTGACCGCTTCTCAGAATTCGCGGGGTTTTTCCGATCACCTCTTCGCGCGCGTAGCCGGTGATGGTTTCAAAGGCGGGATTCACGTATTCGATCAATCCTTTTGAGTTGGTGATTAATACCGTTTCGGGCGACTGCTCGATGGCGGTGGAAAGACGCTGGAGTTCGGCCTCGGTTTTTTTGCGTTCTGTTACATCCACTAAGGTCTCAACATAAACCTCCCGTCCGTTCATCGTGATCGGGGTCACGCTCTTTTCCACGTCGATCTGATGGCCATCGGCACAGACCAGTTTTCGCTCAGAGTGATCTACGGCGTGCCCCAGATCGCCGACGGGACATTTTCCTTCATCGGCTGGACAGACCAGATGGTGACATATCTGTCCAATCAGCTCCTCTTCACGGTATCCGCTCATTTCCAGAATGGCGGGGTTGACGCGCAGGATGCTTCGTGTTTTTGCGTCAATGAGCAGAATGCCTACGTCCATGGCCCCCCACATGGCGTCGAGATATTCGTGGCTTTCGCGCAGGGCGTCCTCTGCAATTTTCTGTTCTGAAATAAAGCGCGCCTGCTGAATGTTTTGATACGCCGAGGTAGAAAGCTGATTGGCGAGAGTGAACAGGGCCTGAGCGATCTCTTGAAAATGTTTACGGGACATGATCGGCACCTCGCGGTACGCCGCCATGAACTGCTCTTCATCTACACCGATTTTCTGTGCATAAGTGCGCATTTTTTCGTCAGTCTGGGTTTCGTCGCGTACCTGACCAATCAGCCAGCTGGCGACATGTTTTCCGCCGACGGTGAGGGTGACCCCGGCATCCCACAGCCCGCCGCTCATGCAGGGTTGTATGATCGGGCCTTCTGGATGATGCATTCCGATGGTGGCGTCTGATTTTTTGCAATTGGCGCATCCCCGTTCGGTTTTCCGGATGATGTCCATGCAGAGCCGGCAGAAATTACTTGGTTTGGTGATGGGGGTTCCATCGGGGTGTAAGATGAGAGAAGCCACGCCGGTGGCGGCGGCGAATTCATCCTGAATACGCTGGATCTCTTCGAGGTTGAACAGCTCGTTGAACGCAATGTCCCCAATCTGATCCAGCGGGCGGGTGAGCGCGACAATGCGTTTCTCAATCACATCCTGCATCCGTTTGCGCTCGGTAATGTCGTGGATGAACGCACAGATGAAGGTTCGGGAACCGACCTGTATTAAACTGTCATGAATTTCGACCGGAATGGCGCGGCCATCTTTGGCGACCAATGTGGATTCTATATTCAGGGTTCCGGTGCAATTCAGTTCCGCAAAAGCATCCTCCATACGCTTTGCCGAAAAATTTTTGTCGATTTCCGGCACAGAGAGTTTAAGAAGTTCTTCTTTTGTGTATCCGAGCAGTTGGCAGGCCGAGTCGTTGACATAAGAGAACGTGCCGTTGCGCTCGACCCAGAATACGGCATCCGACGAGTGGTCGAGAGCAAACTGCGTAAGTTGAAGTTTGGATTCTACCTGTTTCTGATCTTCAATCAGGCTTAACAGAGTGCACCTCACCTGCTCGGTTTCGGCGAGCCGTTTGGCGCGTTCCGCCTCAGCCAGACTGCGCGCGGTGACATCCTGAATAATGGAATAGAGCAGGTGTTGTCCGCCGATGGTGAGGGGGCCGCTCTGCACCTCAACATCGCGGATCGAACCGTTGGCCAGCCGGTGCCGGCAGGGGAATGAATTTTTCTGTCCGCTGACAATCGATTCAAGCAGGCCGCGTATTTCTTCAGGCGGAAGGGTGTTGATTTGTGAAATTTTCATCCGCCGGAGCTCATCGGATGTCCAGCCGTAAAAACGGGAGGCGGCGGGGTTTGCATCCACAACCTCGCCGGTTTCCGGATTGACCAAAAGCATCACGGTATGGTTGTTGTTAAAGAGCTTTCTGTATGTTGCTTCACTTTCGACCAATGCGGCGGAGATCAATTGACGGCGGAGACGATTGGTCAGTAACAGGCCGAGTGCAACGGTGACCAATGGATAAATGATCAGAACCGGCAACCCAATCGCGTTTACGACCGACAAGGCAGTTTCCAGCGGCAGGAGAAACATCAGCACCAGCATGACCACATGGTTGATGATGCCGAACAGATAAAGCTCTTTGATGGAGATTTTTTCCAATGGATTCCGGCGCAGGTGGCGCCAAAGCAGGCCGATACTGCCGGTGCAGAAAACAACTGCGACTCCCGTCCATGCGGCCGCGCCGCCTTGTATGAGCCGGGCGGCGGCCGTTATTGCCATAGCGATGAGTGTCGGGATCAACCCGAAAAACAGGCCGGACAACGACAGCAATACAGAACGGGTATCGAAAATGATTCCAGGCTTCAGATGAAGTGCAGTCAGAATCAGTCCAATGCCGAGAACCCCCAAAACGATACCGGTCAGAATCTGTCGGAAGACCCTGTTTTTTATACTGGAACCTTTGGACGTTAAGAGGTCGTAAACCGTTGCGATGGCCAGTAGCAGAACCGCGTTATTTAACAGAGAAATAAGAATATCGTTTTTCATACGCACACATGAATTCAGGAGCCGTTTTTCGGATCATCTCCGGTTTCTTTATAACGCAGCGGCTGGCCGTTATAACGCAGAATTTCATTAATTTCTTTTTTCAGCTCCACCACCCGGGTTTCCCTTCCCAGAGTCACTTGATGCCATCGATCCAGCTCCTTCAGTTGTGACTGAATCTGTTGCTCAGTCAGTTTCTGCGGGGTGATATCGTAATTTACCCCGATCATTCGTCGCGGAGAGCCTTCGTCGTCACGGATGACTTTTCCAAACGCCCGAATATAGCGAATTTCTCCATCGGGCCGGATGATCCGGAATTCGGTATTGAATTCTTTTCCATTGATCTCGGCATCATGGATCACTTCGGCGGCGGCCTGCCGGTCGTCGGGATGCACGCATTTTTCCCAGGCCTCATAGGCTCCATCGAAATCCGTTGCGTGGAGTCCATAGAGCTGGCACATGCGCTCATCCCAGATCAGGCGGTTGTTTACAACATCACGATCCCACACGCCGATTCCTGCCACAGATGCGGCGATATCAAACCGGGCTTCGCTGATCAGAAGCTCATCATGAACCCGCTTTGACTTTTTGAATATTCGATAAAGAGCGATAAATAAAACGCTGGCAGTGAACAGGACAAAAAACCATCCTTTTCCCGTCGAAAAGAGCTGGAGATGTTCCGGAGACTGCGCAATCCGGATCATCAGCAAATCCGAAAAAAAGATCCAGAGAACCGCCGACAGGAGATAAATCATAGAGATTTTAAACGCCGGATAAACGGATCGTATCGGTTGTGCCCTCCCGGCTCGTTTTTGCTGTCTCGTGCTCATACGCAGGTGCCTTGAAGAATTGCCCGTATTTGCGGGGCAGTCTAGTTGACATGCGTAAAGTAAGCAAGGAAAGGGATAAGACGTGAATGTAAAAACTTGGCGGAACCGATCTTCAACGGTATCTTTCCCAATCGCGTAAAAACGGAGATTTGAATGAGGGTGCTCGTGGCCGGCGGAGCCGGATATATTGGAAGTGTAACCACCGAAATGCTTTGCGACGCAGGGCACGAGGTCACCGTATTTGATAATCTGGAGCGCGGGCACCGCGCCGCGATTGATCCGCGCGCAAAATTCATTCGGGGCGACTTGCGTCAGCCGGAGACGATTGAAGCCGCGCTCAAGCAGGCCAAACCCGAGGCCGTCATCCATTTTGCCGCCTACATCGAAGTTGGCGAATCGATGGTCAATCCGCTGCCCTTCTTCGAAAACAACGTCTGTGGCTCGCTCAACCTCATGAAAGCCATGGTCGCGACAGGTTGCAAAAAACTCATCTTTTCCTCCACCTGCGCCACCTACGGGTCGCCGGAAAAAATGCCGATGGACGAAACCCTGCCGCAGAAGCCCGAAAGCGTCTATGGCGAATCCAAGCTCCTCTGCGAAAAAATCTTTTCGTGGGCACAGCAAATTCACGGGGTTGAATGTGTCTTCTTGCGCTACTTCAACGCCTGCGGTGCTACCGCCCAATATGGCGAAGACCATGCGCCTGAAAGCCACCTCATCCCGTTGATTCTTCAGATTCCGCTCGGTAAGCGCGAAAAAATCTACATCTTCGGCGACGACTACGACACGCCGGACGGAACCTGCATTCGTGACTACATTCACATCTGCGATCTCGCTCAGGCGCACATTCTTGCGCTGAAGCCCGGGATCGCCGGCGCGTTCAACCTCGGCAACGGCGACGGCTACTCCGTCAAAGAAGTCATCGACGTCGCTCGCGCAGTTACCGGCCATCCGATTCCTGCTGAACTTCAGCCGCGCCGCGCCGGCGACTGCACCCGCTTAATTTCCGACTCCACCAAAGCTAAAACTGTTTTGGGCTGGAAGCCGGAATACGCCGATCTGTGTTTGATTGTTGAAAGCGCTTGGAACTGGCACAAAGCGCATCCCAATGGTTATAAAAAATAGGGTTTTGTTATGAAAAAATGTCTCATCCTGATTCTGTGTGCGGTATTTGGCGCTGTGTTTGCGCAGCAACCCGGGGAGGGACGTCCGCAACGGATCCGTCCGGCCGACAGCGGGGCGAAGAAGGACGGCGCGGCGGAGAATCCTGCCGAAAAACGGGTGGACGAGACGGCCGTCATTTCAAGCGAGAATCAGGAAAGCTTCGACAACATCATGGGGAGTTTTTCCGACCTGGCGATGAAGTTTTCCGAGAAGGATGCCAGCAATCTGGACATTTTTGTTTATGAGTGCCGGTACATCAGCGGCAAGGCGTTCAGCCGGGCTCTGGAACCGTTTCTTTCGGTCAACGGAGAGCTGTCCGATTGCATGGACTCCGATCGGGTGGTGATTTCCGATGAGCGCGACCGGATTGCGAAGCTGAAGGAAATCGCCGCCGCCATTGACCGTCCGGTGCGTCAGGTTCTCGTCAGCGCAAGCGTCGTGGAGTTCCAGATTACCGACGGCTTCGAAAAAGATCTCAGCCTACAGTACAACCAGTTCGTCAATATGGCTGATTTGCCCGGGGCGTTTCCCGCGAGCGGAGTGGACAAGTCGCTTTCTTCGGCGTTTGCCAGCCGCATCATGAATGCCATTGTTCCGACCGGCAGTAATCCGGCCAGTCTGGGCGGCACATCGTCCTATATGTATTACGATCCGGACGAGCAGGCCATTTTTTCCGCCTTTCTCACCTTCCTGCAAAAGAACGGAACGGCGCAAATTCTCTCCTCGCCGTCATTGATTCTGCGCCGCGGGCATACCGGCAACATTCTGTCAGGGGAAGATATTCCGGTGACCAAGTCGAATGTCGGCTCGGGCGGAACCAGCTATTCGGTCGATTATAAATCAGTCGGGATCAAGTTGCGGGTCACGCCGGAATCGATTTTTGATACGCGGGTCGTACTGGAAGTCAGTCCGGAAGTTTCGAACATTATCCGATACGAGGAATCATCTGCCGGGCGCAATCCGGTGGTGGCCATCCGCAATGCAAACACTCTGCTGGAGATGAACGACGGCTATATGGTTTCCATCGGCGGACTTTTGCGGGAGGAGCAGCTCAAGAGCGAACGGCGAATTCCAATCCTTGGAAGCATTCCGCTGCTGGGATCATTGTTCCGCGCATCCTCCAGCTCAACCATCCGCTCGCAACTGGTTATCTTCCTGAGTGTGAAAATCGTGAATCCCGACGATCTGGCGATCGACACCATTGATGCCAAGGGGATTCCCCAGGAACTGCAACAGCAGATCGATGCTTCC
Organism: Kiritimatiellales bacterium; assembly: GCA_028692515.1. GTDB lineage: Bacteria > Verrucomicrobiota > Kiritimatiellia > Kiritimatiellales > Tichowtungiaceae > Tichowtungia. The sequence continues at coordinate 11,077 of JAQUXG010000032.1, forward strand.
CGCGCGGCGTTTCCTGTCAAAAAGCCGTCATTTTTCGGCGGATTTAAAAAGTGGTTCCAATAAGGAAAGACGGCGCAATGCACGTTTCATCAGATTGTTTTAAACGGCGGGTTTTTCAGGCGGGAGTCTGTCTCATTCTGCTTTCCATCGCCGCCGGGTGCGGAAACGATCCGGAAAAGAAGAAAGCGCAACCGGATCGCATCTACACCGTGACTCGCGGAAGTTTCAATGTGGTCATTTCCGCCAACGGCGCGCTGGACGCCATTAAACGGTACCGGATCGAAGCTCCGCCGGCCGGCCGGCAGGGAC
>JAQUXG010000033.1 GCA_028692515.1 Kiritimatiellales bacterium
CCGATCTTTTCGCCGTCCTGCCCGCCACCGCCGACATCATCGGCAAACTGGCCTACGGCTTCGGCGACGATATCGTTTCCGCCAGCGCACTATCGCTCGGTAAAAAGTGCGTTAAATTTTTCTGCCCCGCCATGAACACGCAGATGTGGGATAACCCCGTCGTGCAGGAAAATGTCCAGACCTTGGAAAAACGGGGCTGGCAGCGCATCGGCCCCGAAGCCGGTCTTATGGCCTGCGGCACCACCGGCGCCGGACGCATGAGCGAACCCGCTGTTATTCTCGAAGCGATTAAAAAAGCGCTCGCATGAAAAAGGTTCTTATCCTTTCCGGGCCAACACACGAATACTTTGACCCGGTTCGTTTCATTGGAAACGCCAGCTCTGGAAAAATGGGCAAGGCGCTCGCCGAAGAAGCACTGAAGCGCGGCATGGAGATCAACTTCATTTCCGGTCCGGTCCCGGAAGCGAATCTTCCAAACATTGGAAAAAAGATTGTCCACGTCACCTCCGCCGAAGAAATGCTGGCCCCCGCAAAGGAGAGATTTGCCGCCGCCGATATCATCATCTTCGCCGCCGCTGTGGCCGACTTCCAACCCTTGGAAAAATCGGCGGGAAAATTTCCAAAGGTTGAAAAAAACATTTCGATCGAACTGAAGCCGACGCCCGACATCGCCGCCACGCTCTGCGCCAGCAAGCGGAAAGATCAGATCGCCATCGGCTTTGCGCTCCAGACGCACGACGGCGAAGCCAAAGCCCGCGAAAAACTGATCTCAAAAAATCTGGATGGCATTGTTTTGAACACCCCCGCCACTCTCGGCGCCGAATCCGGGCTCTTCACCTGGATCAGTTTCCAATGCTTGGACCCGAGCAAAGCGAGAGAGGCTCTGCGAACGCAGAGCAGCGACCATTGGGAGCGGCAAAACTGGGGCCTGCTCAACAAAGCCGACTGCGCACAGAGAGTTCTGGCCAAAGCGACGGCATAACGCGCCTAAACAGCTATTTTTCAGATTGAGTATTTTCTTTATTCAAAATGATCCATTTGAAAAATTCTCTGCCTTTTTCGGTAACGTTAATATTTCCCGAAGCATTGATGGTGGCCAACCCAAAAGCTATCGCCTCAGACATATCTCCAACTCTTGCCGCAGACAACCGAGTTATCAACAATGCTTGGCGATGTTCTATAAATTGATCGATCGCACCCGAGCTAAAGTATGCCTCAAACTCTTCATGTAATTGGTTGTTTGAGTTCTTTGCCTTCGCCTCATCTAACTTCGTTTTAAGAATCTGTATATCCTTATCCTTCTGGAAGATTTCCTTTTCTTTGGCTAAAAGCTGCCGTTGCGTCGCGACATCTCCACCTTGCAGAGAGAGATATTTTGACCAAATCGCTGAAATCAACTGTCCCAAATGTGTCTTGTCATAGTCCTTTGGCATCAAATGAAGTAAATCATCTGTAAGCTCTGGATAACGCTCGTTAATTTCCTCGTACGTTTTTTGTGAGTCGAATATCGAAATGATCTTGTTGAGATCGAAGTTGTTTCCTTTTTTAGACTCTTCACGCAAAACGTGCTTTATTTCACGATCCACCCATGAGGACTTCAACGATTGTTCGGTGAAAAATAGCAGCGCTATGTCAGCCTTATCCAATCCGTCACGGAAAATTGATTTTCGAAGATTCTCTCCCGGCACAATCTTCCGCTTATCGATCCAGACGTTGATATAGCAACTCTCTAGGTCGGAAACGATCGGTTCAATGTACGACTCTTTATCCTCAGAAGAGTGACTGACAAATACTAATACTGACTGTCCCATGATTTTCTCCTGATGATTTTTTGAGCGTTATCCATGAAAGATGAAGAACTTACGCCCAGCGTAGTTGATGAGCAGCGCGGAGATCATGGCGGCAATATACGAATAGGTTGTGTCGAGTCCGAAGCCTTTGATAAGCCATGCCCCAACAAATGTTCCGATGAAAAAGGAAACCAGCGAAACGGCGTAGAAGAGCATGAGTTCGTGGTGGCGTTTATGTTTTCCGGCCTTGAAGACGAACAGGACGTTGAGGATGTAGGCGGTGAAGTTGGAGAAGAGGAAGCAGATGCCTTTATCAATCCAGTAGTTGCGCAGGCGGATGGATTCAGAAACGGTGCGGACATCGAAATTCAGAGCGCCGAGCAACTTGGTGAACGGGTCGCTTTCCGTCAGCGCAGGAAACACCAGCCAGGCGAAGAGAAAGAAGACGGTCATATCGACAACCGTGGCCGCACCGCCGCACATCCCGTATTTGATGAATTGCACGAGGTGATTGTCTTTTTCCGACAGGAAATTCTGAATGTGTTTTTTCATAAATAGCGCCTGTTAAAGTTCACGACCCATAAAACACATGCAAACCGAACCGGCAACTGCGGCGTTCAGAGACTCCACGTTTCCAGACATTGGAATGGAGAGCTTGCGCGTCGCCCGTTTTTGAATCGCCTCCGAAACGCCGCGCGCCTCATTACCGATCACCAGCACGTTTTTCGGCCCGAATTTCATCTCATGCAAATTTTCGCCGCCAGTTAACACCGTCGCAATCAGGTCGTAGCCCAGATTTTCCAATGTCTGGAAGCAGGCGGAGTCTGCACCCTCATTATTTTCCAAGGTTTGGAAACGACAGAAGGGTAATGCGCCCATCGTGGCGCGAACGGTTTTCGGATTGAACACCTCGACACAGTCGCCGTGCAGAAAAACGCCGGCAAAACCGAACGCCACCGCCGAGCGGATCAGCGTGCCCATATTGCCGGGATCCATGACTTCGTCGAGCAGCAGATAATTTCCGCGCTCTGGATGGATCTCCAGCGGCTCCGGTGTGTATTCCACCACACCGAGAATGCCCTGCGAGGTGCGGCAGTCCGAAAGCTGTTCCATGATGTCGTGCGGAATTCGATAGTCCGCCTGAATATCCGACGGAGCTTTGTCGGATGCCCAGATTTCTTTCAACTGGTAGCAAGGCAGCCCGGTTCCATCCGTTAACGCCAAAAGTGCGCGGACGCCTTCCATCACAAACGCGGAGGCTTCCTGCCGCTCCTTTTTTGAACGCATCAGCGCGCGCACGGCCTTGAGCTTCGGATTATCTTTTGAGGTGATCGTTTGCATCAGCGGTTTTTCCCGTCGAGCCAGATGAGTCCGCCCGAATCGCTTTCCAGCCGCTGAAGCTGAAGTTGCGAACGGTGCTTCATCCCGACATTGAAAATATCGATGAGATGAGATGAATCCGCCTCGGCGCGGTGATAGGTGTCGTTCTGCACACAGAGATAGACCGAAAGCGGCTCCAGCGAATGGCTGAGCGCGCGCGGGAACCACGCGCGAAACAGCGGCAACGTGTCAAGTACCGGCAGCGCGGGCGCATCTATATTTGCGCGCTTCAACTCGGCTTTCAGAAAATTGACATCGAACGGCGCATTGTGCGCCAGCAAGACGGCACCGTCGCAAAATGCGGCAAACTGCGGAAAAACCTCTTTAAACAGCGGCTTCATCCGCACATCCCCGCTACGGATACCGTGCACTTCCGTGGCATAAAGCGGAATATCCCTTTCCGGATTAATCAGCCAGTTGGTTACCGCCAGAATCTCGCCGTTACCGCGGAACTTCACTGCACCGATCTCAACGATCCGGTCATTCTTCGGGCTGAAGCCGGTTGTTTCTGTATCAAACGCCACAAAGACGGTATCCACCACCAGCGGCTCGGCTGCGAAAACCGCGCCGGCCATCCAAAGTGCACAAATGAACGTCTTTATCTTTCCAAACATTAGAACGGATAGTACTGCATCCTCCTGCAATCTGAGAGAGGAAATTTTTGTGTTCTTTGCGTTCTTTCGCGGCTAATGTTCCCGCCACATGAACCTAGCAACTGAAATCAGAACCCTTTCCCCGGACCTGCGCATCCGCGAAAACGCCCCGCTCCGCGATGTCACCACCTTCCAGCTCGGCGGCCCCTGTCCGCTCCTCATTGAAGGCGCAACCGCCGCACAACTGCCCGCCATCATCCAGCTCCTTAATAAAGCCGGACAGCCTTTCCTTGTCATCGGCCAAGGTGCCAACCTTGTCATTGCCGACCAGGGTATTGATCAGGCCGTTATCCGCTTTTGTTCCGAAATTCCGACAATCAAAGCCGATGGCAATCGCGTCACCGTCTCCGGCGACACCCTGCTCGACGATCTGGCGCTCTTCACTGTTGAAAATGAAGTCGGCGATCTCACCTTCTGCACCGGTATTCCCGGAACCGTCGGCGGCGGAATCGCCGGAAACGCCGGAGCCTTCGGGCGGCAGATGGGTGACCACCTGATTTCCGCTGAACGGCTCGGACTGGATGGAAATGTCCGCACCGTTCTGCGCAACGAACTCGAATTCGCCTACCGCCACTCCAAACTCAAAGAAACCGGCGAGATCGTTCTCTATGCAACCTTTGAACTGCCGGCATCTGAAACATCCATCATGCAGGCTGAGCGCGACCGGATTCTTGAATTCCGCCGCGAGCATCATCCGGACTGGCATACGATCCCCTGCGCCGGAAGCGTATTTCGGAACATCGAGCCGACCTCTGCCGTTGAACGGCGCAAAGCCGCCGGGTACTTTCTCGAAGAAGCCGGAGCCCGCGACCTTCACGTTGGTGGCGCGAAGATTTACGAAAAACACGCCAACATCATCGTCGCGGACGAAGGCTGCACCGCGCAGGATGTCTGGGATCTCTCCGAGCAAATGGCCGCTGCCGTCAAAGAAAAATTCGGCATCGACCTCGTCCGCGAAGTCCGCTTCCTAGGGAACTTTGGTTAGCCACGAACTTGCACCACAGAGTTCAGAGAGACATAGAGGAAATATTTTTTACAGAAGGAAACCAAGAGAACGAAGGATCCTTCGTTTCCTTTGTTAACTTCTGTGAAAAGCTCCCTCCTATTTCCCGAATTTCTTGATGGTTTTGCGGATGCGGGCGATGGATTTTTCTTTGCCGAGGATGGCGAGGTCGGAGGCGGACTTAAAGTCAGCCGAGCTTACGGAAATCGTCGGGCTTTATTTTGAGAAGCTTAAGAATCTGCCGCTCAACGCCCGGCGAGATGTCTTTTCCGGCATGGTTGGGAACGGGAAATGTGGTTGATCCGTTGGAAAAGAGAACGTGCGAACCTTTCTGCCGGACGATTTTATAGCCCAGTTTGCGAAGCCGCTTTTCGATCTCTTTAAACTTATACGGCATAAGAAAGCCGGGTATTGAGCACTTCCCGAAGAGCCTGACGCTCAACATCTACCTGTTCGAGGTGATAATCCATTGTCATATCAACGACGCTGGAAAGTTCTTCCAGAGCCTGATCCCGTGTCAAACCGTAGGCAAAAAGATTGGCAGAGCCCTGAACGCGAGCCAGATATCCTTCGCCGTCTTTTTTAACAATAATTTTCATGGTGCGGCTATTGTGCCTCAAAATGCCGGTTTTTCAACCTTTGAATCGTTCGATGGTTTTGCGGATGCGGGCGATGGATTTTTCTTTGCCGAGGATGGCGAGGACGGGCGCGAGATCGGGGCCGGACTGCTGACCGGAAACCGCAATGCGAAGCGGCGGCATGACGTCGCCGAATTTGAGTCCACCCTGCTCCACAAAGTTATGTAGCGCCGTGTTGACGGTCTCCGCATCGAAGTTTTCCAATGTTTGGAAAATTCCGATGATTTTTTCCAAACATTGGAAACTGCCTTCTTTGAGTAGCTTTTTCTCAACGGCTTTTTGGTCGTATTCAAACTCTTCGGTAAAGAAGAAGGCCGTAGCGGGAACAATTTCGGACGGCAGTTTGGTGCGTTCCTGCATGAGCGCAAAAACGGCATCCGCATGGTCGCCCGGCGTAACGCCGGCGGCGGAAAGTTCACTGCGGCAGAGCGCGGCGAAGTCCTCCGGTTTGATGGCACGCACATATTCGCCGTTCATCCAAAGCAGCTTGCGCAGATCCATCTGCGCGGGCGAGGAGCGAACGGTAACCAGATCAAATGCGTCAATCATTTCCTGACGAGTCATTACTTCGCGGTCATCGCCGGGCGACCAGCCGAGCAGGGCGAGATAGTTAAAGAGCGCGTCGCCGAAAAATCCTTTTTCCTGGAAGTCGCCGACAAAGGCGTCGCCGTCGCGCTTGGAATAGGGTTTGCCCTGCGCATTGATGATCATCGGCAGGTGGGCAAACTGCGGAACCGGCGCGCCAAGCGCTTTGTACATGGCGATGTGGCGGAAGGTGTTTTCGACGTGGTCGTCGCCGCGAATGACATGCGTGATTTTCTGTTCAATATCATCAAGCACGTTGGCGAGATGAAAGACCGGCGTGCCGTTGGAGCGGACGATGACGAAGTCGGCGATGTCTTTGGCCGATTTTTTGAGCGTGCCTTTGACAAGGTCGGTGAACGCCATATCCGTGCCGGGCATTTTGAAAATGATGCACTCACCCTGCCCGGTTCCGCCTTTGTCTTCTTTGTAGGCGTGGCCGGAAGCCAGCAGTTTTTCGGCGGCGGCGAGATGAGCCTCCATACGGGTGGACTGGTAGAGCGGCGTTTCATCGACATTCAGGCCGAGCCATTCCATCGCTTCGAGCAGTGTCTTGATGGCTTCGGGGGTCGAGCGTTCGCGGTCGGTGTCTTCCACGCGAAGCAGAAACTGCCCGCCGGTGTGGCGGGCGTAGAGCCAGTTGAAGATCGCCGCGCGCATGTTACCGATATGAACATGGCCGGTCGGGCTGGGTGCAAATCGGGTGCGAGTCATCATAGTTTTCACCATTTCTCTGAGTTAAAGCAGGTTGGCGGCCTTTTCGGCCAGATCCGAGCGGACGCCTTCGGTCAACAACATATGAGCCGCGACAGATTCTCCGCGGAATTTGTCTACCACAGCACTCAGCCCGTTGGAGAGACTGTCCACATACGGATTATCAATCTGGTAGAGGTCGCCGGTCAGCACGATTTTGGTGTCGTGTCCCACGCGGGTGATGACGGTTTTCACTTCCAGCGGCGTCAGGTTTTGCGCCTCGTCCACAATCATAAACTGGTTCGGGATGCTCCGCCCGCGGATATAGGTCAGCGGTTCCACGTCGATCAGCGGATTGGAAGCGAGCAGATCGCCGCCCTTGCGGTTCGCCGGAGCGCCGGAGCGGGAGTGTACCACCAGCTCGAGCGCATCGTGAATCGGCTGCATCCACGGGTCGAGTTTTTCTTCGACGGTACCGGGCAGAAAGCCGAGGTCGCGGCCCATCGGGAAAATCGGACGGGAAACCAGCAGGCGTTTGTAATATTTTGTATCCATCACCTGATGGTAGCCGGCGGCAATGGCCAGCAGCGTTTTGCCGGTTCCGGCTTTGCCGGACAGCGTCACCAGTTTGATTTTATCGTTCAGCAGAGCGTCCATCGCGAAGCGCTGTTCACGATTGCGCGGCATAATGGGCGAGCCTTCACCAATCGTCAAAAGCTTCACCAGCCGGTGCGTCTCGGCATCATAGCGGGCCAGCATCGTCTGCTTCGGATCCTGCGGATTGCGCAGCGTGACGTACTGATTCGGAAAAAGTTCTTCCATCCCGGGGATCACGGCATGTCCTTCGCGGGCAAAGAAACCAATCGCCTCCGAATCGGCATCCATCACGGTTTGTCCGGTATAGAGCTCGTCCACTTCGCGGGTTTTGCCGTTTTCATAGTCTTCGGCTTCCAGCCCCAGCGCATCCGCTTTCAACCGCAGATTGATGTCTTTACTGACAACAATGCAGCGCTCATCGGGCCGTTCTTTCTGAAGATCCTGAGCCAGCGTCAAAATCAGATCATCGGCACAAAGCCCCACCGCAAAGGGGTTGTTTTTATCGGCAAAAATCACCCGGATCGTTCCGCCGCCATCCAGCGCCACGCCATCGGAAAGACGCCCCTGCTTGCGCAGTTCGTCGAGCGACCGCGAAATCGTACGGGCATTGCGCCCACGTTCGCTGAGTTCCCTTTTGAATTGATCAATCTCCTCCAGCACCTTCAGCGGAATAATCACGTTATTCTCTTTGAAGTGGCGGTAGGCGGAGGGATCGTGAATAAGGACGTTGGTATCCAGAATGAAATTTTGCATGCCCAAGATATACGGCTTTCCGCCCGCCCGCAAAAGCCTGTTTTTCCAAACCTTGGAAAAAAGTGTTCCGATGCCCGGAAAACGGGTCAGCGGAACAGGTTATACCTGAGAATGCACCAGACCGCCTGTACGCCGTCGCGCCAGCCGATCTTCTTGCCTTCGTCGCAGGTGCGGCCGTAGTAGGAAATGCCGACCTCATAGATCCGAACCTTGAGCCGCGCCACCTTGGCGGTAATTTCGACCTCGAAACCGAAGCGGTTCTCTTCAATGGTGAGTTGGTCGAGAACGGACTTGCGGAAGAGTTTGTAGCAGGTTTCGACATCGGTCAGGTTAACATTGCTGAACATATTGGAAAGTTGCGTGATAAACCGGTTGCCTGCCGAATGCCAGAAATAGAGCACGCGGTGTGCGGAGGAGCCGGAAAAACGCGAGCCGTAAACCACATCGGCCTTGTCCTGCAGAACCGGCGCGAGCAGGCGCGGGTATTCGGCAGGGTCATATTCGAGGTCGGCGTCCTGAACAATCACAAACTGCCCCTGCGCGGCGACAAAGCCGGTGCGCAGAGCAGCACCCTTTCCGCTGTTTTTTTCATGGAGAATCACCCGGATGAGCGGCTCTTGTGCCGCCAGTTCTTTGAGCATATCGCGGGTGCCATCTACAGAACCGTCATCGACGATAATCAGCTCTTTGACGCACGGCCGCTGCAAAACCATCCCGGCCATTTTACGGATCGTTTGCGCTTCATTGTAGACCGGCATGACAACGGACAAACAGGCTTCCATGATTATCTCTCCTCCAATACGCGGCGACACGATTCCAGATTGATCTCCGCCTGAGCCGAATGATTCGGATTGGCAACGGCAAATTCAAAACAGATCAGCGCCCGCTGGAAATCGCCGCGATAGGAAAAAAGCAATCCGAGATTATTCGCTGCCGGCGAATATGACGGAAAAAGCTCCACCGCGCGCAACAGATGCGGTTCCGCTTCATCAAACCGTCCCTGTTCCGTCAGCCAGCCGCCATACATCGCATCCGCTACCGGGTTTTCACCCGTCACAGACAGCGCGCGCCCGAACAGCGCGTTGCTGTCGCGCCAGAATGCAATCTGCCGCACCGTCAGCAGAATCAGTCCGGCGATGGCAACCAGCGCGATCTCTTTTTGAAACGGAATCCGCCGGATCTCCGCAACGCTCCAAACCAGCGCAACCGTCAGCCCGATAGAGGGCAGATAAGTAAACCGGTCGGCGGTTGTCGTATTGCCAATCTGAATGAACCCGCAAACTGGAAACAGCGCGATGCAGAACCAGAGCCAGCCGGTAAAAAGGTGCGGCGCGCGGCGAATGGAAAACAGCGCGACAACGGTGATGGCCGCCAGTAAAGCCGCCGCGCCTGCTGCCTGCCAGACCGTCGCGATCATCATCGGATAAGGCGTTGCCAGCCCGGCGGGCCGAAGCATTTTTCCGATGTAAAACGCGTAGTTGTGCAGCGCAATCCCGATGCGTTCAAGCAGCGAATAGGTTTCGAGTGACGAAATCGCTGAATGGTGCGCCAGCCAGCCGGTTACCGTGAAAATCGCCGCGCAGATGAACAGCGGAATCTTTTCGACGACTGAATTTTTCCAATGTTTGGAAAGTGACTGCGTCACAACACCTTGATTTTTCCAAACATTGGAAAGCGGCCAGACATCGAGCAACAGCAAAAGAACCGGAAGGGTAATCAGAATCGGCTTCACCATCAGCCCCGCCACCATAAACAGCAGCAGCAGGACATACTGCGCCTTATGGCGACTGCGGGAAAAAGAAACATAGGCATGGAGCGATAAAAACAGAAACAGGCCGCTCAGTACATCCTTGCGCTCAGTGATCCACACCACCGACTCGACGCGAAGCGGATGCAGTGCCCACAGTGCCGCCGCAACCAGCGCAACCCACGGCCGATCTGTCGTCCGGCGCAAAAGGAGAAAGAGCAATGCGGCGTTCAGGCTGTGCAAAAGTATATTGGTCAGGTGAAACGCCCACGGCTCCGGACTCAGCAGAGAACTGTCGAGCATGTAGGAAATCCACAGAATCGGACTCCAAAACCCGTCATGCACATGAAATGCCCAGCGCAGGTTTTCCAGACTCAGACCGGAAAGAACATGCAGGTTTTTGGAAACGTATGAGGAATCGTCAAATGCAACATAACGGCAGAACAGGGCGGGCAAAAAAACCGCTGTTGTCAGAAGAAACAGCAGAATCGCAACGATCGAATCTCGGCGGCAGGGTTTCATCAGGGAGTTTGCCTGCATTTATCTGGTGCCGGGGGAGGGACTCGAACCCTCACGATGTTACTCGGCAGATTTTGAGTCTGCTGCGTCTACCAATTTCGCCACTCCGGCTTCGTGAGAAGGGAAGAAGATAGAAAAAGCCCCCGCCTTTAGCAAGCAGGGGCTTCTATTATTCCAACATTTCCGCCGGAGTTCTACTGATCGTTCATTTCGTCGTAGAACTTGATGAATTCGTTTTTCCGGGTGCTTTCGCGGAGCTTGATCGCCTCGCGCGGATGCTGATTCATCTGTCCGGTGATCATGTAGGGAATGCTGTAGCCCCAGTCGATGGTTTCGCGCAACGGAAGCACCAGTTTTTCGACCGCTTCAATAATCGGGCGCTGGTAAAACTTCGGATTGCGCAAGAAGCCCAGCAGCAGCTCGGTCGGGCAGTTGCCTGCGCCGCGTCCGAGACCATCGATGGTGGCGTCCAGCATGGTTGCCCCGTTGATGGCGGAACAGATGGTGTTGACGTAAGCCATTTGCTGATTGTTGTGTGCGTGAATACCAATCTGCTGCCCGTTTTCCATTGCACCGAGATAGCGGCGCATCAGATCTTCAATCTGCTCGTAGTAGAGCGAGCCGAAGCTGTCCACGAGATAAAGCATATCGCAGTGGCTCTTGCCGATCAGCTCCAGACCTTTGCTCAACTCGAACTCCGGCACGGTCGAAATAGCCATTAGATTAACGGAGGTTTCATAGCCCTTGTCTTTGGCCATTTTCACCATTTCCAGCGCGGCCGGAATCTGGTGGATGTAACAGGCCACGCGGATCAGATCGATTACACTCTGATCCGCCTGAAGAATGTCGTCTTCATCCGTTCGTCCAATATCCACCATCACACTGATTTTGACTCCGGGATCTTCATCGCCGAAAAAGCCGTTCAATGAATCTTCTGTGCAGGACTTCCATGCACCATACTCACTGGGACTGAAAAGTTTTTTATCGGCCTTATAGCCGATTTCCATGTAGTCCACGCC
>JAQUXG010000288.1 GCA_028692515.1 Kiritimatiellales bacterium
GTCGCGTTCCATTTAAGCTGCCGAACCCATCCCCATAAACCAGCGAGCCTCCGCAAAATAAAATAAGGGGTGTCGCACAAATAACCGCCCCTTACGTCCTATCTTATAAAGCATTCGCACAATCTACCAGACAACGGATATGTGTAAATCTATTACTTGTTTTTAAAAGTGGTATTTTTCACCACAAGGTTTCTGCGGCCTCATGCCGAATCCATTACTCATTTTAATAGACGGCAAAACGACCGGGCGCGTATTCTCATTTATATGAAAACTGTTTCTGCCGCAGAAATGCGCGAACTCGACCGCCGCACGATTGAAGAGGGCGTGACCGGCGAAGAACTGATGCGCCGCGCCGGACAGGGCGTTGCCGATATCGCCAGCGACATCCTCGCCGCCCGCATCGGGCACTCCGTTCTGCTGATCGCCGGAACCGGCAACAACGGCGGCGATGTCTTCGCAGCAGCCGTCGAACTTTCAAAAACCGACCTCGATCTCGAAGTCTGGATCTGCGGCTCGCAAAATCAGATCAAAGGAGACGCGCAGCTCCACCTGAAAAAAATGGTGCGCGCCGGAATCATTCCAAAAGAAGTCCGCAGCCTCAATGACCTCCTGCCGAAAACCGACCCCAACCTGATCGTCGATGGTCTGCTCGGAACCGGCTCGAAAGGCGCACCGCGCGGCTTCATGTCCACACTGATCGAATGGATTAACATTGAAGCGCAATACGCCTTTGTTCTTTCGATTGATATTCCATCCGGCATGAATGCCGACAGCGGCATTGCCGAAGGCCCGGCGGTACAAGCCGACCTGACCGCCACCATCGGCCTGCCGAAAACCGGACTGATCCGGCCCGAAGCACTTCCAATGGTTGGAAACGTGGAGATTGTTGATATCGGCATTCCATTTGAATTTGTTGAAGACACTGAAGGTTGCCGCGAAGCAACGATGATCGACCGCTCGGATATTCTTCTGCCGCGCCGCGAACGCGACAGCCATAAAGGAAGCTACGGCCATGTTCTGCTGATCGGCGGATCTAAAGGCTATACCGGAGCCATTGCTATGGCCGCGCGCGCCGCGTTGCGCTCCGGCGCGGGCCTTGTCAGCGTTCTCACGCCCGAAGAGGTTTATCCGGTCGTTGCGCAGGCTTGCGGCCCCGAAGTGATGGTTCACAGTTTTCCAAACATTGGAAAAATTTCCAGCGATTTTTCCAATGTTTGGAAAAAGGTGACGGCGGTTTTGATCGGCCCCGGCCTTGGGCAGCATCCAGAACTGATCGAACATCTTCTAAAAATTTGTCCGGTTCCTTTGGTCGTTGATGCCGACGCGCTCTGTGTTTCCCCGGAGCAAATCGCTAAAGCGAAATGTCCGGTGGTTCTCACGCCGCATCCCGGCGAATTTGAACGGCTGTTTGGTAAACCGGTTTCCAACCGTTGGAAACAGGCGCATGAAGCCGCCGAAGAGACCGGAAAGACGGTCGTCCTTAAAGGTGCCGGAACCGTGATTGCGGAGCCGGGACATAAACTGGCGGTGAATCTGACCGGCAATCCCGGCATGGCGACCGGCGGCTCCGGCGATGTGCTGGCCGGAATGCTGACATCTTTTCTCGGCCAGGGCATGAAACCTTTTGAAGCGGCGACGACTGCGGTTTATCTGCACGGGCTTGCCGGCGATATCGCTGCAGAAATGGTGACACAGGAAGCGCTGATCGCTACAGATTTGATTGAAGCCCTGCCGGACGCGTTCCGCTTTCTGCAATCGCGCTGATCCTCAGTCCGCGAATCATACGCAATTAACTTAATTTTTATTCTTCACAACCACTCCCGAGTGGTCGTTAGAGCAAACAGCTAAATAAAACAGAAAACAGCCAAAAAAGGTTCTTTGTAGAATTTGGTAGAACCGGCAAGTTTTCTACCACCCGTTCTCTACGCTCACTGGAGAAAACAGCCGAGTAAACCTCGGAGCTTTCTACAAAACAATTCTTCGAATCCCGTCTTTTAGCTTCAAAACATTAAAATTAATGAGCAATCCAACCTTACAGTCTGTCAACTTCATATAGGTAATGAGTTGCGCTTCATGAATCGGAGCAAGTTCCTTAACCACTTTCAGCTCAACAACAACTTTTCCTTCCACAACCAGATCCAGAACCAGAACAAGAACAAATTCATCATCCAGAATCAGGTCTTTATATTTGAGGTCTAAACGAACCTGTTGTTTGACGCTCGCGCCCCGTAGTGCCAACTCATGAGAGAGACTTTTTTCATAAATGCTTTCCAGAAGCCCCGGACCCCAGTAGTTATGAACCTCAATTGCCGCACCAATTATCTTTTCTGTCAGATCCAGTTCTTTATCCATCGAACCTCCTTTTTGAAACTCAACCGTAAACTCGGCTGTTTTCTCCAGCGATTTTATGAGCGGGTGGTTTATTTTCTAAAATCATTGCATTCACAAACTCTATCAATATCCGTCAGAGTGATTTCGTATCAGTCGTTCACCATGCTGGCGGGCTGATGCGTAGACTGCAA
>JAQUXG010000034.1 GCA_028692515.1 Kiritimatiellales bacterium
GAAATGCTCTCCGCCACCAACAACTTCCCGGAATTCACCGGACGCATCTGCCCCGCCCCGTGCGAAGAATCCTGCGTACTCGGCATTAACGAACCGCCTGTGGCCATTGAACTGATCGAAAAAGAAATCATCGAACACGCCTTCAATGAAGAGTGGGTGGTTCCGGTCGTGCCGGAAATCCGCACCGGAAAAACTGTCGCCGTCGTCGGCTCCGGACCGTCCGGGCTGGCCGCCGCGCAACAACTCAACCGCGCCGGACACACCGTCACCGTATTCGAACGCGCCGATCGCATCGGCGGCTTGCTCCGCTACGGCATCCCGGACTTCAAACTCGAAAAATGGGTCATCGATCGGCGTGTTAAAGTGCTCGAAGCCGAAGGCATCGTCTTCAAAACCAGCACCGCTGTCGGCACCGACATCTCCGCCGACGAACTAAAAGCCTTCGATGCCGTCGTCCTCGCCATCGGCTCCACCGTCGGACGCGATATGCCGGTACTCGGTCGCGACCTGAAGGGCATTCACTTCGCCATGGAATTTCTGCCGTTGCAGAACAAAACCTGCGCCGGAGATTTCGCCGAACCGCTCATCTCGGCCAAAGGCAAAAACGTCATCGTCATCGGCGGCGGCGACACCGGCTCCGACTGCGTCGGAACCTCCATCCGCCACGGTGCGCGCAGCGTCGTTAACTTTGAACTTTTCCCGGAACCGCCGGGCGAACGTCCGGCGCACCAGCCATGGCCCTACTGGCCGATGAAGCTGCGCACCAGTTCTTCGCACCGCGAAGCGGGCGAAGATCCACGCCGCTACTGCATGCTCACCAAAGAATTCAACGGTCACAACGGACAGGTCACCAGCGTTAAAACCGTCAACATTGAATTTACCCGCGAGCGTCAGACCGGAAAATCCAACATGGAAGAAATTCCCGGATCACAAAAAGACTGGCAGGCCGACCTCGTTCTGCTCGCTCTCGGCTTCGTTGGACCGGAACGCGACAACGCCGTCAAAGCTCTCGGTGTTGAAATCGACAAGACGGGCAATATCAAAACCGGAAAAAACTATCAGACCTCGGTCGACAACGTCTTTGCCGCCGGCGACTGCCGCCGCGGACAATCGCTCATCGTCTGGGCGATCTCCGAAGGACGCGAAACCGCGCGTTGCGTCGATGAATATCTCATGGGCGAAAGCTGTCTGCCAACCCGCGGCCCTGCCGAACTTCCGCGCCGCTAGGCGCGGCGCACCGGAGGTCAGGAGTCAGACGTCAGGAACTCGGAGTTTTTCCAATGTTCGGAACAAAAGTTTCCAAACATTGGAAAACTCTTTGCCGCCCGTTCGCCAGAGTGCTAAAAACCTCCCGTGCCGCAGGCGGTTTGAAAAGTTGAAAATGACTAAATGGATGACACCTGCGGTTTGCCTGGAGAGCGTTTGTTGTGACAGAAACCGAACTAAAAGCTGAGCAAAATGCAGAACGGAAACGGTGTTTGGATCTGATTTTGGATTCGACGTCTCCGCGGAAGCTATTCGTGGCTGGGGTCGGAGTCGGGGTTGCTTCAGTCCCGTAATCTAATAATTTTCCAAACATTGGAAACTCTGGGCCAGTTTTTTCCAAGGTTCGGAACCCATCCGCGTTCATCCGCCGTGCCCGCCGTAGCTTTGGTGAAGGCTGGGTGTCCATCCGCGGGTAACTCTTCCAATGCTTGGAAACCTCTTACAGGCTGACTCCAAAAAGGCGGAGTTTGGATACGAGCAGGTTGTTCAGCACGGGAAGGTCTTTGGGATAGACGGAAATGAGCCGCTTGCCTTCCTGCTGATAGAGCGTTTGTTTTTTGTACATGCTCATTTTGTACTGCGGTGTGTCCAGTCCCCAGTATTCAATGTAGACATCCACTTCGGGCAGATAAAAGTCGGGCCGAATCTGAAACTCGCCGATGATGCGTCTTGACTCTAGGTTAACGCGCAGGTTAACTTGTCGGCATGGTGCGTGAGATCATCTTCTACAAAACAGAAGGCGGACGAAGCCCGATCCGGGATTTTCTTGAGTCCCTCTCATCCAAACAGGCGAAAAAGGCTGCGTGGGTTATGGGGCTGGTGGAAGATCTGGATCAGGTGCCGGGGCAGTACTTTCAGAAGATGGTTAATACCGACGATTTGTGGGAAATCCGGGTAAAGGCCGGGTCGGATATTTTCCGCTTTCTCGGATTTTTCGACGGCCCGAAGCTGGTTGTACTCTCCCATGCGTTCCAGAAAAAAACGCAGAAGACGCCGCAACAGGCCATCCGCCTTGCGGAAGAACGGAAGCAGGACTATTTCAGGAGGAACTAAAATGAGCGATCTAAAAAAATATGTGAAGGAGCGCAAAGCGCAGGACGCGGAATTTGCCAGGAATTTCGATGCCGGGTATGAACAGTTTAAAATCGGCGTCATGCTCAAGCAGGCTCGGATTGAGGCTGGCATCACCCAGGAAGAACTGGCCAACCGACTGAACACGAAAAAAACCGCCGTCTCGCGAATTGAGAACCACGCCGAAGATATTAAGCTTTCCACGCTGGAAAATTTTGCCGAAGCCATAGGCAAACGGCTAATGCTGAAAATCGCCTGACCCACAGTGTGGTGTTCAGATGGAAGCGTCGGGCTTTTCATGACTTTTTTTCTGCAACTCGCTACCGCTTGTCACGACAATTTTTCACATCGTCGAGCAATAGCAAGGCTATGTTCAGTCCATGGAGTCGGTTTTTCCCAATGTTCGGAACCCATCCGCAGTTAAAGTTGCCTCTCCCGAGAACCTCCTGTAGGCTTCCGCCCGATATAAACGGCATTTCATCGAGGGTCCCCCCGGCGGGTGCCTGTTGAGGACAGGAGGAGCATATGGAAAAGAAAGACCCGTCAATCAGACGAAACCTCGGAAATGCCACATTATACCTTGATGGACTGGAAGAGATCGTCCGCCTTCTTCAGCAGGAGGGCTTCCGCGTAAAAGTTACGATCGAGAACAGAAATAATTGCTATGAATTCGACGGCGCGCCCACGGCTGATGAGATCAAACTTATGGATAGTCCGGTATACCACTCTCTATATATAACCGCCGAGGGAGACATCGCCCTGTCTATTCATTTGAATCAGGGGTCGGCCAGTTTATCGCTGAGCGGCTCGACAACCAAAGATCGGGGTGTTTATGAAAAAGTTCTGTCGATTCTCAACCCGAACCCCATCGTTCTGATTCCGACATTATATTTGGTGTCGTTAATAACACTTCCATTATTACTCTCAGCCGGAACGGCTGTTTTAGGATCGTTTCTCTGGGTGTTGTTAATCGGCAATGTTTTGCTGATCCTGTTGGGTATAAATAAAATTTTCTTCCGCTATTCGACGATCTATTTGAAGCGAAAAAAAGAAATGCCCTCGTTCTGGCAGCGTAAAAAGGATGACATTATACATAACGTCATCAGCGCGGTAATCGGGGCCGCACTGACTCTCGGTATAACACAACTCGTCCAAAATAAAATCCACACGGAGAGTCCGGCGCAAACGAACGAGATAGCAACCCAAACTCTATCTGTTAGCAATCATGCCGACACGGTGCAGGGATCCGCTCCGTAATCCAGTAATTTTCCACGGGTCAGAACCGTTCGTTCATTTGCCGTAAATTTTTCGGTGGCGGTTCTGGCGCACCGGGTTAGTTCATGATTAACTCCCCGCTTTTAAAACAGGAGAAATGATGAACGAAACGCCCGCCTGCCCGAAATGTAAATCCGAATATGCCTATGAAGACGGCGCACTGTGGGTCTGTCCCGACTGCGGACATGAATGGACACCCGGCGGCGAAAAAATGGAAACGACTTCCGGGGAAAAAATGATCAAAGATGCCAATGGCAATGTGCTTCAGGACGGCGACACGGTTTCGGTGATTAAAGATCTCAAAGTCAAAGGGTCGTCACTGGTTGTCAAAGTGGGAACCAAAGTCAAAAATATCCGTCTGGTGGACGGCGATCACGACATCGACTGCAAAATCCCCGGCATCGGCGCGATGGGCCTGAAATCCGAATTCGTCAAAAAAGTTTAGTCGCAACGATTCGAGTCTGGAAAATGTAGAACGAGCGTCTCGCTCGTTTCAAGCAAGCGATACGCTTGCTCTACCTCAACCCAAAGCCTGCAGCCTAAAGCCCAAAGCCTTCCCAAAAATCACTTGAGATAGCAGACGACTTTCTGTTCGACGGCATTAGCCCAGAGGTTGACGGTGTTGCTGTCGGGCAAATCACTCGCTTCAATGACGTGTACGGCATCGGCCCACTTTTCGGCGGACGGAACGAGATCCAACAGCCGGTTGCGCCCTTTGAGGAAAAACTCTTCATTGAGGAAGTTGTTGCCCTGTTTCGGGAAGAGCGCCAGATAGAGCATATTGTTTTCGACAAGCTCATTGAGGAAGTGTGTTCCGAGCGATACATCCGGCACAAGGTGCTCGTGCATGGCGACGATTTCGCACAGGACATTAACGCGGTTGATATCGTTGAAGCTGACGGGAACGCCAAGTTCCGGACTGCTGGTTCCCCACCGTCCGGGGCCGAGCAGCATGACGGTGCTGTCTGCGGATGCGGTGCGGTTGATTTCCCCGATCAGCCGGGAAACCGCATAACGTTCCTGCTGCGGAAGTTTTCCATAGAGCGCGGGAACCACATAGATCAGCCGATCAACCGGAATCAGACGGCTCTGCCCGACGACCGCACCGCGCGCTTCGATGATGCGGCTGGATTCCGGTACTTTGATCTCCGGAAGCTTGATCGCGCCGACGCCCTGCACCTGAAGCGGGCGGCACTGGACGAGGTTGATGCGGTAATTTTTTTCATCCACAAAGTTCATGGTGAATTCGATGTCCACCGGATAGTCGTAGGCTTCGTGCAGGATGTTGAGCATGTCGCGAATGTCGCTCACAAACGGCGTCTTTTTGAGCAGTTTATCGAACGTAAGCATCCGGCGCTCAACCCGCCGTCCATCGGGCAGGTTGACGAAATCGACAGCGGCAAACATATCGAGCGGCAGATCTTCCGGCGGAGTCCGAATGAGATCATGAAACAGCTCGGAGATCGGCTGATTGGATTCGAGATCGAGACAATCAACGCGGCGCTGCGTGTATTGCAGTGTCGCTTCAAAGTTCCCTTCAGGACGTTTGTCGGGCGCGTTGAGCGCAACGATGCGGGTATGGTCGTCGTCGGCGCGATCGACGGCGCGCGTGCCGAGTCCGAAGACGAGCCGCATGACACCGGCTTCCGGATCAATGTCGGGGCTCCACGCATACGGATTAAAGGAGAAGGCGACGCCGGCCGCCTGCGGATAGAAGTAGTGTCCGTAGGAGGCGCCGGAAACGCGCATGACGAGCAGCGCCATCTGCTCGTCTTTATCAAGTGCACCGCGATGGGCTCGATAGTTGAGCGCCCGCTCGCTCATGGAGCTGGCATAAATGGTTTTCACGGCGGCGAGCAGATCCTGCAGGCGGCGCTCGCGCGGCCCCTGGTTGGCGCAAAAGACGCTATCGTATTTCCCGGCGTAGGAGTTGCCGTAGTTGTCTTCGAGCAGTGAAGACGAGCGGACGATGAATGGCGACGGCCCGAAGTAGTCGAGCATTTCGTCGAACTGCTGAAGAATGTAATCCGGGAAATCGCCGCGGATGATCATGTGCCGGGCTTCTTCGGCTCCTTCGAGAAACCGTTCGGGATCGCGCTGGTTCTGGCGTACTTTCCAGATTCCATTGCGCACAAGGAAAGTATAGAAGGCATCGGAACCGATATAAAAGGAGTCGTGTTCTTCGAGCAGTTCCACATAGCGCGGGTCGGTGCGTTTGAGAATGGCGCGCGCTAAAAGCATCCCGACGGTTTTCCCGCCGATCAGCCCGGTGCCGATCATCCGTTTGCGCACATCGAGAATATCTTCCAGCGTCAGATTGCGCGCAATCAGCCGCTGCATTCCTTCGTCGCGCGAAATGATCATGCGCGAGAGTTGTTCATAGAGCGTTTTCCCGCGCTCGGGAATGTCCGGGCGGTAGGTTCCGGCCTTGATCATTTCGCGGGCGCGGACAAATGCGGTTTCCCAGAAGTCTCCGCTGCTGTCCGCGCTCAGTCCCGACCAGCGGGCCGAGGTGAGAATTTCAGAAATCACGTTGCTGGAGCTGACGGCGTGGAAGGTGTCGTCTTCTTTCCGCCATTCATGAAGCATGTTGATGGTCGGCGAATGACGGTGCTGGGTTTTCATTGGCCGCAGATAGAGGTGTCCTTTATGAGAATAGACATCGAGGAACAGCTGCGTGGTACGGCTGATCGGGCCGATGGCGTGCTGGGTGTGATAATTGCGGAAGAGCGCGAAGTACGTGACGGTTTCAAGGTCGAAGAGATACGGACAGGTCAGCATGAAAAAATTGCCGAGCATCTGGTCAGAATACCAATCGACCGCCAGACAGGAGAGACAGTCGAACACATAGAAGGCCCCCTTTCCGACGCGGCGGATCACATCATGAATGCGGTCGATGAACCCTTCAAAGCCGACCTGCGGATCAAGCTCGTGGACTTCGGTTGCCATGAATGACGGAAGCAACGGCTCGTGACGGGCAAAGCGGAAATAGATCAGTACGCGGCCGTTATCCTGCGCCGCCTGTGCGAACGGCAAAACAAAGGCCTGATATTCCGAAATGTCATCCACCTGCCAGACAATGTTATCGCCCGCCAGCACGCCGCGAATGGTGTGGTCGAGATCGGGAATCCCTGTACTCAGAGTCGTGGTGAATGGTTTCATGAAAATCTCCTGCTGACGCCAGTCGTTCTCTCATTTTTTCCAAGGTTTGGAAAGCAACTGCGTTGCGGCTGGCTGTTTTTCAATCATCGGAAAACCAAATTCTTCCATTATTCCAACAAAAAAGGGGGCCGAAGCCCCCTTTCGTTGATCCGTCCGGGCTTCGCTTAGATGAGGCCCTGAGCGAGCATAGCATCGGCCACTTTGGTGAATCCGGCGATGTTGGCACCGGCCACATAGTTGCCCGCACAGCCGTATTCGGCGGCTGTTTCGAAACAGTTTTTGTGAATGTTGACCATGATCGTGTTTAGTTTTTCATCAACTTCTTCACGGCTCCAGCTCATGCGCATCGAGTTCTGACTCATTTCGAGACCGGAGGTGGCTACGCCGCCGGCGTTGGCTGCTTTGCCCGGGCCGTACAGAATCTTCTTGGCCAGGAAGCGTTCGACGGCTTCCGGTGTGCTGGGCATGTTGGCGCCTTCGCTGACCAGAAAGCATCCGTTTCGAGCAGGTTCTTGGCATCATCGCCATCGATTTCATTCTGCGTGGCGCTCGGGAATGCGCAGTCGCATTTGACCGCCCAGGGGCGCTTGCCTTCAAGATACTGCGCTTTGCTGAACTTCTTGGTGTATTCGCTGATGCGTCCGCGCTGTACATTCTTGAGATCCATGACCCATGCCAGTTTTTCTTCGTTGATCCCGTCGGGATCCACAATGGTGCCTGCGGAGTCGGACAGCGTGACGGCTTTGCCGCCGAGCTGGTTGATTTTTTCAACAGTGTACTGCGCAACATTGCCGGAACCTGAAACCGTACACACTTTGCCTTCGAGGCTGGTGCGGCGGGTTTTGAGCATTTCCTGTGCGAAATAAACCGCGCCGTAGCCGGTGGCTTCCGGACGAATCAGCGAGCCGCCCCACTTCAGACCTTTGCCGGTGAGCACGCCGGTGAACTCGTTGCGGATGCGGCGGTACTGCCCGAACATGAAACCGATTTCGCGGCCGCCCACGCCGATGTCGCCAGCCGGCACATCGGTGTCCGGGCCGATATGACGCTGCAGTTCCGTCATGAACGACTGACAGAAGCGCATCACTTCGCTGTCGGATTTGCCCTTCGGATCAAAGTCCGAACCGCCTTTGCCGCCGCCCATCGGAAGCGTGGTCAGCGCGTTTTTGAAAATCTGCTCGAAGCCGAGAAACTTCAGAATGCTGGCGTTGACGCTCGGATGGAAGCGCAGGCCGCCTTTATACGGGCCGATGGCGCTGTTGAATTCAAAACGGAAACCGCGGTTAACCTGAACCTGGCCTTTATCATCCTGCCACGGTACGCGAAAAATGATCTGACGCTCAGGCTCGACGAGACGGTGCAGAATTTTTGCATCGCACAGGTCTTTACGGCGTTCCATCACCGGTGCCAGCGATTCAAGCACTTCGTGCACAGCCTGCAGAAACTCCGGCTCGCCCGCATTACGGCGTCCGACGATCTCTAATACTTCTTTGATTACGCTCATTTGACTCTCCCTGTTCAGGTTTCCTGCTTTGTTCTATACGGCATTGTTGCGTCGTATAAATCCTGTAAGAACGTTCCCCATTTCATGTAAAAACCCAATTGAGTCAATGGTTATTTTTTAAACGAAAGTTGCCTTTAAAAAACTATGCGGCATTATTACCGTATAGTTTTAAAATCATGCGCCAAAAGCCCCGCGATTCAGCAAAATGATTTACCTCGCGATGTCAGGTTATACGGTGGTTTTAAAAATGAATTTTTTTCGGTAAAAATCGGGAGAAAACGGATGAACGTCCGGAACGACAAAGCGCGCGCAGCGGTTTTGCGAGCACTCAGTGAATTTGACGGACCGGCCGGCGCGGCACGAATTGCCGCTCGGCTTCCCGGCATGGGTGTTCAACTCCAGCCGCGCACCATCCGTCTCTACCTGGCGGAACTCGACCACGACGGCCTGACCACACTAAGCAGTCGGCGGAAAGGCCGCGTTCTCACAGAACGGGGCCGTGCTGAGCTGGAACACTCCGATGTCATCGCAAAAGTCGGCTTTGTCCAAGGACGCATTGATACGCTCGGCTACCGGATGGCGTTCAATAGCGAGACCGGCAAAGGCACAGTCATTGCCAACTTTGCGCTCGTTCCATCGCGCGACCTATCGCAAATCTTCGCCGAAATAAAGCCGGTCTTTGCCCGCAACCTGAGCATGGGAAACCGCCTCTGCCTGATCCGCGCCAACGAAAAGCTCTCCGGCCGAACGATTCCCGGCGGATACGCCGCGCTCGGAACGCTGTGCAGCGTCACCGTCAACGGAGCACTGATGTCCGAAGGCATTCCGGCCACCTCGCGTTACGGGGGACTGATCGAAATGCGTCAAGGCCGCCCGGTGCGGTTTGTCGAACTGATGGAATATTCCGGCGTAACCGTCGATCCGCTTGAAACGTTTATCCGCGCCGGAATGACCGATGTGCGCGGCGCGGCAGGCAAAGAAACCGGAGTCATCACCGCCAGCTTCCGCGAAATTCCATCCGTAGCTCTCGACGATGCACGACGCGTATTCGACCGGCTGCAGCGCTCCGGCATGGGCGGCATCCTGATGATCGGCCGCCCCGGCCAGCCGCTGCTGGATATTCCAGTAGCCGAAGGCCGCACCGGATTTATTGTCGTTGGCGGACTCAACCCGCTGGCCGCGGTGGTGGAAGCAGGAATTTCCTGCGAACTCAAATCGCTCTCCGGTCTCGAAGAATTCAGCCTCTTCAGCACCTTCGATGAAACCTTCCGCCGCTACATGGACGCGCTGCGGTAATCTGGTTGATGTTTCAAGAGCGGATTGAAAATCCATTGCATCTTCCGGGCAATAAAGGCCGACACCGGACGTTTCATGTTGATCGTGCGGGTCTTCCGGCAGATGAAGGAATCCGCGAAAGAAACCAAAACCGAAGGCGTCGCAATGGATCGCAGACTGTTTGTTAAACTCATCGTACTGACCGGCGCGGCCTTCAGCGCAGGCAACGCCTTGGCTGCAAAAATTACACATGGGCATTGCGGCGCAAAATGCGGTCAATGCGATCAGCAGAAAGACGGAGCGTGCGGCGGGTGCGGAACCGGCGAAAAAGCACAATGTATCGTCTTCAAATGTAATTCCCGCAAAAACATGGACACCTGCGCTTCCTGCAAAGCCAACCCCTGCGTCCGGCATAAGAAAATCAGCCCGCCAAAATCCGCCCGCGCTTAATCCCCGTTATGTAACTCAAAAGACATCACTTCCATACCTCTAGAGGTGTGGAAGTGTGTTTTATAACCCTCCTGCACCCAAACGCCGCAATTTTCGTCTGGAGCCATTGCCCTTCAGGATTTTCCGCAAACTTCATCCGCAAAAATATTTCTCTGCCGGATAAACTGCCGCTTTTTCATAAAGGCCTGCCGGGAGCCCTGTTTTATTTTCCAAGGGTTGGAACTTTGCTCAGGGCGCGGTGACTGATATAGAATTCCTGCACGATGAATGAACTTTTCCTGGATGCCTTGATCGACAGCGCGAAGATGATCCCCTTCCTGCTGGTGATTTATTTTGTGGTGGAATGGTTTGAGCGAAAGTTCGGCGACAGTCTCGAGCATCGTCTGCAAAAAGTGGCTAAGGCGGGACCGATTCTGGGCGCTCTGTTCGGTTGCGTTCCGCAATGCGGCTTTTCCGTTGTTGCCGCATCGCTTTACGCCCGCCGCCTGATCAGTCCCGGCACACTGCTGGCGGTGATTCTCTCCACCTCCGACGAGGCGATTCCGGTTTTGCTGTCGCAACCGGAGCAAAGTGAAGCCGTTTTTTCCCTGTTGCTGATCAAGCTGTTGATTGGCATCACCGGCGGTTATCTGGTTGATCTCCTATTGCGCCGACGCGGCCCGGCGGCACCTGTCGTTGAAGCTGAAAGCCACCACAAAGGGTGCTGCTGCCATCACGTGTCCGCAAAAGACGGCTACCGTCAGCTGCTGGTGCATCCGCTGGTGCACACCGCGAAAATTTTCCTTTTTATCTTCGCCGTTACGCTCGGACTGAACGGACTGATGATGGAAGTCGGCGAAGAAAATATCGGCCGCCTTCTACTGCGTCACTCGCTGTTTCAGCCGCTACTGGCCGCGCTGGTCGGGCTGATTCCGAATTGCGCCGCGTCGGTGGCGATTGCCGGACTGTTTCTAAAAGGCGGACTTTCCTTCGGCTCGACAGTGGCGGGACTCTGCTGTAGCGGCGGGCTCGGTCTGCTGGTGTTGTTCCGGGAAAACCATGACCCGAAAGACACGCTTCGGATCGTCGGACTGCTGGTCGGGATCAGCACCGTTTCCGGGCCCGCTATCCCGCTGCTCTACGGCTGATTCTCGCTGCATTCAAAAACACATAACTGTTTTGTTTAAAACAGATTGTGACAAAAAACCCCACACCTTTAAAGGGATGGGGTTTT
>JAQUXG010000035.1 GCA_028692515.1 Kiritimatiellales bacterium
TTTTCACCTCCACCCACTGGTATCCGTCGGGGCATCCGGCGGAGTTCGGTGCACTGGCGATTTTTTTCGGTACGGCATTGGTTACACTGGGTGCCGTGCTGGTCGCCGTACCGCTCGGCGTTTCGGCCGCGGTCTGTTTGAGTGACGTGCTTCCGTTTAATGCACGGCAGATTGTGAAGCCGGTGATTGAAATTCTGGCGGCGATTCCGTCGGTAGCTTATGGCTTTTTTGCGCTGGTTGTTTTTGCGCCGCTTTTGCAGAACCACGGCGGCGTGGTGCTGGCGACCGGCGCATGGCTGATTCTCGCGCCGATGCTGGCTCTACTGGTGGTTGTGGCCGGTGATTTGATTGCCGACCGCTGTCCGGATTCGATGCGCCGCGCCGCCCGCCTGATTTTTACATTGGTTCTCGGCGGGGCCGCGCTGACCGGCATGATTCTGCTGGGGAACCGGCTGCTGGGCATTACCATTTCCAGCGGAGCCAATGCGCTGAACGTTTCGATTATTCTCGGAATTATGGCGCTGCCGACGGTGGTCAGTGTGTCGGAAGATGCGCTGCAGGCGACGGGCCGCGAGCTGCGCGAAGGGAGCTATGCGCTGGGGGCCACCCGTGCGGAAACGATTCTGAAAACCATTATTCCTGCGTCGCTCAGCGGAATTCTGGCAGCCGTGATTCTCGGCGTGATGCGCGCGATCGGCGAAACGATGGTGGTCTGGATGGCCTCCGGCAACGCGGCGCGCATTCCGGAGCCTTGGTATAACATGCTTCAGCCCGTCCGCACGCTGACCGCCACGATTGCCGGTGATATGGGCGAGGCGGATCAGGTGACCGGCTCGGCCCGCTTTCACGTGCTTTTCGCCATGGCGCTTTGTCTGCTCGCCTTTTCTTTTCTGATGAACCTTGCCAGCGAAATGATCATCCGCCGCTCACGAAAGAAATTGGGTAAATAAATGAACGGCCCACGAATTCTCACGAATTTTCACGAACGGCTTTTCTGGATTCGTGTTGATTCGAGTTATTCGTGGGAAAATTTAATCCTGCTAGATTCAATAGTGAAGATTAGTGGTTGAAAATTATGAGACTTGGAACCCGCAGATTACTCGACCGCGCCTTCTCCAGTCTGGGGCTGATCGCCATCGGACTGATGGCGCTGGTGCTGATTGTGATTCTGACGCCGATCGTTTCGAAGGGAACCGGTGCGTTTGTGTTCCGCGCAACGGTTGAGCATCGCAAGCTGATGTTTGATCAATGGAGCCGCGGAAATCCGGAAAAGCTGGAGAAGGATAAGGAGGCTGCGGTTGCGGCGCGCGCGCCGGTTTATCAGATGCTGGCTGATTTCGATGCCGAGCTGAAAGCGATGCCGCGCGCGGACCGCGCGCCGTATAAACAGCCATTGCGCGATGTCGAGAAGGCTTTAAACGAACTGCTTGGCCCGGAACCGGGAACCCGCACGCCGGTTTTGATGCGTCAGCAGTACGGTGCGACTCGCTGGGATCGCACGCAGGTTAAACTGCAGAACGTGCTCTACTCAGAAGAGTGGGACTATTCGAAAACCGGCGAGCTGGGCGTTAAAGTGATGCGTCCGCGTGTAGAAGATTTTAAGGGAACCAAGCTGGAACCGCTGTTCGGTTATGTAAAAGCGAATATTGATCCGATGATGCGTCCGCGCTGGACGTTCTATTGGCAGTTTCTTTTCGATACGTCGAAGGACTCGCACATTTTCGGAGGGATCGGCCCGGAAGTGCTGGGTACAATTTATCTGACGCTTGGCGCGATGCTGTTTGCCGTTCCAATGGGTGTGATTGCGGCGATCTATCTGTGTGAATACGCCCGCGAAGGGCGGGTGATCAGCTTTCTGCGCATCTGTATCAGCACGCTGGCCGGTGTGCCGAGTATTGTGTTCGGTCTGTTCGGTCTGGCGTTCTTTCTGAATACGATTCATGTCTCGGATTCCAAGAGCGTTCTGGCCGGTTCGCTGACGCTGTCGCTGCTGATTCTTCCGACGGTTATTCGCGCGTCGGAAGAAGCGATTCTGGCGGTGCCGCGCGCCTATAAAGAGGCCGCGTTAAGTCTCGGATCGGGGCGCTGGCATACGGTGATGACGGTGATTCTGCCCGCCGCGCTGCCGGGAATTCTGACCGGAACCGTGATCAGCATGGGCCGCGCGGCCGGCGAAACCGCGCCGATTATTTTCACCGCCGCTGTGAGTGTGGGGCGTCCGCTTCTGCCGCTGGAAGCCTTGTCGCAACCGACCCCGGCGCTGCCGTGGAATATTTATAACCTCTGTACGGAACATGAAGCGGTGGATGAAATCCGTCATGTTCAGTACGGAATGGTGTTCACGCTGGTCGCGGTCGTTCTGCTGTTGAATGTGTTTGCGATTGTGATGCGCGCCCGGATTTCGAAAAAGCTGAGAGGATGAGACCATGAGTGAAGCGATTCAAATGAAACGGGCCGACCGCTTTGCCGGACACGGGGAAGAGGATTTTAGCCTTCGGCCTGCGCATGTTAAAACCGAAGAGTTTTCTGTTTTCTACGGCGGATTTGAGGCGGTCAAAAAAGTGAACTGCACGTTTCACGAAGGATTGGTGACGGCAATGATCGGGCCGAGCGGATGCGGCAAGAGTACGCTGCTGCGCGCGATCAACCGGATGAACGATCTGATTCCTTCCTGCCGCGCGGGCGGAAAAATGATTTTTCAGGGCGAAGATATTTACCGTAAAGATATTGATGTGGTGTCGCTGCGTATGCGCGTCGGCATGGTGTTCCAAAAGCCGAATGTTTTCCCAAAATCCATTTATGACAACATCGCCTACGGCCCGCGGCTGCAGGGAATCAAAAACCGCAATCAGCTCGATGAACTGGTGGAGTCGAGTCTGAAGCAGGCGGCCATCTGGGATGAAGTAAAAGACCGGCTGGAGTCCAACGCGCTGGGCATGTCCGGCGGACAGCAGCAGCGTCTCTGTCTGGCGCGAGCGCTGGCGGTGAAACCGGAAATTCTGCTGATGGATGAACCCACCTCTGCGCTCGACCCGAAAGCTACGGCGAAGATTGAGGATCTGATCGGGCAGTTGCGCGGTCAGTACACCATCATCATTGTGACGCATAATATGCAGCAGGCTGCGCGCGTCTCCGATTTAACCGCTTTTTTGTATGAAGGTACGCTGGTAGAGTTCGGGGCAACCCGACAGATTTTCACCAAGCCATTGGAAAAACAGACGGAAGATTACATCACCGGACGATTCGGTTAAACGTTCGATTTGAAAAGAAGGAGATGCCATGTCACGGGTTTTTATTCACGAAATAGAACGACTCAAGAAGAAGATTCTTGAGCTGAGCGCACAGGTGGAAGAGGGGTTGATTCTGGCCGTCAAAGCGCTTCAGACACGTGATGAAGCACTGGCGAATCAAGTGATCCGCGGCGATTTTGATGTGGATCAGGCGGAAGTGGAAGTGGAAGAGGAGGCGCTGAAGATTCTGGCGCTTTATCAGCCGGTTGCCACGGATCTGCGCTTCCTGACCGCCGTGCTGAAAATCAATAATGATCTGGAACGCATCGGGGATCTGGCCACCAACATCGCCAGGCGCGCCGTGAAACTGTGCAAGGAACCGGCCTCTTTGGTTCCCGAGCAGATGATCGAATCGGCAACCCGCGCCCGCGATATGGTGCGCGACAGCCTTAACGCCTTTGTCCGTTTGGATGCCGATCTGGCCCGGTCGGTTTGCGCCGCAGACGACCGGATTGATCAGCTCTGCCGTGATATTCGGCAGTTTGTAGAAGAGCAGATCAAGGCGCATCCGGAACATCTGAAAAGCTATCTGGATCTGCTGCTGGCCTCGCGCAATATTGAACGGATTGGCGACCATGCCACCAACATCGCGGAAGATGTCATCTATTTAGTTGAGGGGGTCATCGTGCGGCATCGTCCGGCGGACGGAAAAGGCTGAAAATCGGTTGTTTGCCCTCCGGGGCTGGAGTAACTTCAGCGCAGCAAAAGGAAAGAAATTATGGCCGTTGTAAAACCGCAGATTCTAATTATCGAAGATGAAGAGGATATCCGCGAACTGGTACGCTATAATCTGGAGCGCGACAACTTCAGCGTCAGCGAGGCGGACTCCGGCGAGGCCGGTTTGAAAGCCGTGTTACAGAAAAAACCCGATCTGATTCTTCTCGATTTAATGCTGCCCGGAAAAGACGGCCTGCAAATCTGCCGCGAGCTGAAGCAAAACCCCGCGACGAGCGATATTCCGGTGGTCATGATGACGGCCAAGGGCGAGGAGAGCGACATCGTCGCCGGCCTTGAGCTCGGTGCGGAAGATTATATCGTCAAGCCGTTCAGCCCCAAAGTGCTGGTCGCCCGCGTGAAGGCGGTGCTGCGTCGTAAGACAACGCCTGTTGCGCCGTCCGGTGAAGACGTACTCAGTATTCACGATATCGTCATTCATCCCGGACGCCATGAAGTGACCGTGAGCGGCAAGCCGGTCGATTTGACGGCGAGCGAATTCGGGATCCTTCATTTTCTGGCCCGCCGTCCCGGCTGGGTATTCACGCGCTACCAGATCGTCGATGCGGTGCATGGCGAAGACTATCCGGTGACAGAGCGATCCGTTGATGTTCAGGTCGTCGGCTTGCGCAAGAAACTGAAAAAGGCCGGGGAGCTGATCGAAACGGTTCGCGGAGTCGGCTACCGGTTTAAAGATACGGAGTGAGCATGCATTCTCGGCGCATTTTCTGGCAGATTTACCCCAGCTATCTGATTGTTACACTTCTTTCTCTGATGGCGGTTTTCCTGCTGTCCTCTTCTGCTGTCAGCCGTTTCTACCACCGCCAGACGGCGGAAAGTCTCGGCTTGCAGGCGGTCTTCATCGAAGAAAAAGTGCGTGATCTCTTTGATGGAACAGACCTGACCGGGTTGAATCAACAGGCCGAAATGCTGGGCTCCCGCACCCCGGCCCGCGTCACACTGATTCTTCCCGACGGAACCGTTGCCGGCGATTCCGAAAAGGCGAACAAGGAGATGGGCAATCACCGTGACCGCCCCGAAATTCAGGAGGCGCTTGCCGGCCACACCGGGCAGTCGCTGCGCTACAGCAATACGCTG
Organism: Kiritimatiellales bacterium; assembly: GCA_028692515.1. GTDB lineage: Bacteria > Verrucomicrobiota > Kiritimatiellia > Kiritimatiellales > Tichowtungiaceae > Tichowtungia. The sequence continues at coordinate 5,103 of JAQUXG010000035.1, forward strand.
CGTAAAAACATGATGTATGTTGCCGTTCCGGTGCGGCTCAATGACCGGGTCGTTGGCGTCGTGCGTGTGGCTATGCCCCTGACTGCAATGGATCAGGTTTTCCAGGAAGTTCAGCATAAGATTATTTTCGGCGGTCTGGTCATCCTTCTGCTGGCGGCCGTGTTGAGTCTGCTGGTTTCCCGCCGCATATCCCGTCCGCTCGAACGGATCAAACAGGGTGCCGAGCGCTTTGCACAGGGCGATTTTTCGCACCGGCTTCATTCTGTCGGCTCGGCAGAAATCGGCTCGCTGGCTGAAACCATGAATACGATGGCCGCCCAGCTCGAAGAGCGGTTGCAAACTGTCAGCAACGAACGCAACCAGCGCGAAGCGGTTCTTTCCAGTATGGTGGAGGGCGTCCTCGCCGTGGATACCACCGGACACATCATCAGCATGAATAAAGCCGCCGCGCAGTTCTTCAGTGTTTTTCAGCCCGATACCGCAACCGGACGAAGTCTCGAAGAGGTTTTCCGGAATGTCAAATTGCAGAAGTTTGTTGGCGACGTGCTGGAGGGGCAGGATACCCGCGAGTGCGAAATTACGGTGCAGAACAATCAGACCTATTATCTGCAAGCACGCGGAACGAATCTGCTCGGGTTGCAAGGCCGCCGTATCGGCGCGGTCGTTGTCTTCAACGACGTTTCCCGCCTGCGCCGTCTCGAAAACCTGCGCCGCGACTTTGTCGCCAATGTTTCGCATGAATTGAAGACGCCGATTACCTCCATTAAAGGATTTGTCGAAACGCTGCTCGATGGAGCCATGAACAATCCGGCGGAAGCTGAACGCTTTTTGAAAATTGTCGCCAAACACGCCGACCGTCTTAACGCCATTATCGAAGATCTGCTGATGCTCTCTCGCCTCGAACAGGAAGGCAAAGAGGGCATGGAGCTGCAGAATACGGAGCTTTGCGGAATTCTAAATTCGGCCGTCGAAGTCTGTGAGCAGCGTGCTGCCGCGAAAAATATTACCGTCAACGTCGAGTGTCCTGAGACCCTGACGGCGACAGTCAACCCGCCGCTGATTGAGCAGGCGTTAATCAATCTGCTCGGCAATGCGCTGAAATACAGCGCGGACGGGAAGTCTGTGACCCTCAGCGCCCGGCAGGAAAACGGCGGCGTTGTGCTGTCCGTAATCGATCAGGGATATGGCATTGAGGAACAGCATCTCGAGCGTCTCTTCGAACGCTTTTACCGTGTGGACAAAGGCCGCAGCCGTCAGGAAGGCGGAACCGGCCTGGGGCTCTCCATCGTCAAGCACATCGCACAGGCGCCCGGCGGAACGGGTTCAGTGCAAAGTCGCTATGGACACGGCTCCACCTTCTCTATCTTTCTTCCGGCAACTCAGGTTTGATTTTTACATGCAAGATGATTTATAAGGGGTCATTGCTGAAAAGGGGTTCTGTAAAATGCCTGACTTGCCACTATTTGATGCGGACAAAATTGCCGCCACCATAGGCATGCGGACCTCGCTTACACCGACCGAATTATCCACGATTATTCAGGAACGGGATCTCGTTCTGGAACGGATCATTAACGGAACCAGCGATCTGCTGCCCTTCAGCTTTCTTGAAGAAGGTGTACGCGTCGGGCGGGCCGTCGTGCGAATCACTGTACGGGAAGATAAAGGACGCGGCCCGCAGGTTCTCGGCTACGGAACGGGCTTTATGGTTTCACCGCAGTTATTAATGACCAATGCCCACGTTTTCCCTTCTGCCGGTCTTTGCAAAGACAGCTTTGTGGAGTTTGATTTTGAATATGATGCGTTAGGTAATGAAAAGGCCCCAGACAAGTGGCAGATCCGGCCGGATTTGTTTTTCATGTCCTCACCGCAGGCAGAGTTGGATTTTACAATTGTCGGACTCGAAAAAAAGGAAGCCTGTGCAGGCGATCTCTACGGGCATATTGCTCTTCGAGAGAGCCCGGCTAAAGTTAAGCTGGGTGAGCATGTTAACCTGATTCAACATCCTCAAGGCCGAAGAAAAGAAGTGGTGGTTCAGGAAAACAAAATCACCAATTTTTTCAAAGAAGGATTTTTACATTACACCGCCGATACCCTTAAGGGATCTTCCGGGTCTCCTGTTTTTAATAATCAATGGGATCTGGTCGCCCTGCATCATAGCGGCGTGATGAAAATGGACGCAAACGGCAAGCCGGTTATTTGTGATGGCGCGTGTGTTTTCATTGCGAATGAAGGCGTTCGGATCTCTTCGATTGCGGCCTTTCTGAAAAGCAATGTTCCTGCAGAGCAATATCAGGAATATCTTGCCGCCTATTTGTGTTGATACGGGAAGCGGCTGAAGTTTTATTCTGAACCCACTGAGCTCGGGGCGTGTTGCATCCCGATGAATTTATCAGTAAATGACCGGTATAAAACATCGCAAAGGTTGTCTTCCCGGCTCAGGCTGCCGAATGAATAATAGGCTCCTGCGCGGCATCCCCCGCCGCATAGCGCGACAAATTTACACGTTTTACATTTGCTGATTTGCGTGGCACTAATTCTCACCCGCCGTGCTTCTGCCCCATCAATAATCTCCCGGATACGGTTAACCATAATATTGCCTAGCTTGAGTTCTTTGGCAGCCAGCAGATGGCACGGGTATACGTCTCCGTTGTAATCAATGCTTATCAGGGTGCGGGCCATGCCGCATAGGAGTTTCGGCTCTCTGCGGCACGACGGCGTATGATCCGGCGTTGATTTTCCGGCAGGGGAGTGGCGGGTTGACGTTTCTGCCGCCAGGCGGAGATTGAGTTCTTTTAAGGCCTCATATGCCGCCATGTCGTTGATGGATAAGTCGCTGCGCTGGTCGTGCGCGCTCAATCGAAGATTGTTCGGGGAAAATTCAGCACCGATGGAGAGCGCAAACCGGGCTAAATCTTCGAGTTCATGCAGGTTTTTAGAGTGGATCGTGGGTGCCAAAGCCAACGGGATGCCGTGATTTCTCAACGAATGAATTCCCGCAAGGATCTTTGGCAGTGAACCTTTTCCGCGTGTAATAGCATTTGTACTTTCGGTGATGCCGTCGATGCTGACCTGAACTTTAGTCAGACGTTGATATGCGTCCAGCCTGCGAGCGATCCGGTCGGTAATCAACGTTCCGTTTGTTAAGATGGAAAAGCGAAGCTCCGATGCATCCAGCAGATCGAGATAGTCGAAGATCCGTCGGGTTAAAAACGGCTCTCCTCCCGTAATGATTATTTCGCAATCCGGATTGGTCGTCTTCACTTCATCGGTAATCCGGGCGAATACCGCCTCCTCCATATCCATCGCACTTCGGCTCTCGAACGCCTGAAAGCAATACGGGCATTTCAGGTTACATCGCAATGTGATGGCCACATACGCAGCGTGAAGCGGTTTGGAGTCCGGTGGCTCCAGCGTTGTCCTGTTCCAGCCGTCCCGATCCAGTTTTTTCAGGAATGCGGCGGTTTTTTCGTGAGCAGTGGTTTCGTCGTAGTTGAGATCGATAAGGAAGCGTTCCAGTTTCCCCGTTTCCCCGCTTGAGGCGGACAACAGGATGAAAAGAAGACTCTCTTCCGCATGTAATATGCTCAGGGCTCCTATCGATGGATTGCTTAGCAAATATCCACCGCCACAGCGCTCAATCTGTTGCGCTGTTACGTTTCCTGGAGCTGTTTTTATGGCGGTAGGCATATCAAAACCTGACGCGCGGATGACGTTCGCCTCCGTGCTTGCTCATATAGATTAAAAAACCGTGCATCGACGGGGTCGATTGCACGGTTTTTCACGATGCGGGTTAGTTACACATCTTTGCCTAAGGTGTACCCGATACACGCATTTATTAACGGGATGCCCGGACAGACTGTCCCGCACACCTGTCCCGCCTCCTCCGCAGAAGGAATGATTGCTTCGCCGATTTTAACTTCATCGGTAGCGACCCCGAGTTTTTTGAGGGTTGCCGCAGGGTTCGCAGCAAATTCCTTCGTTAATTTCACGTCGGAATATACCTGTCGAATAGCACGATCTAGACTCTGATCACTCATACTGTTCCACTCCTTTCCTGTCTTGTTTTCTCCTGACCCGGTTCTTCTATTTTAAAAATCAGTTTCGTGCAAGAATTTTACGCAAAAATATTTAGTACCATTATATTTTTTTTCTTTTCACGTCCGGCGGTTTGCGGTCACTCTTCCCGCCATGTCCGACATGCTCTATCCTCGCAACTGCCTTCAGTGCGGCGTGTCATCGCCGGAACCTTTCCGGCATATCTGCTGGGACTGTTTTTCTGATACACCAAAGATCGAGGCCCCGTTTTGCGCGCTCTGCGGCGATCCGGTCGCCGGATCGATCCAGCACGACTACATCTGCTTTGCCTGCGCCCGCGAAAAACCCGCATTTGAGCGGGCCCGTTCAGCAGTTCGCTATGAAGGGGCCGTGGGAAATGCCGTTCGTGACCTTAAATACAAGCACGCCCTGTGGCTGGTGAGAGATATGGCTGAGCTCCTGTTCAACTGCCTGCAGGCGGAATATCCGGAGATCCTGTTCGATCAGATTACCGCGGTGCCGCTTCATCCACCGCGTCGCCGCGAGCGGGGATTTAACCAGTCGGCGGTTCTTGGCGCGGCGCTGGCCCGGCGGCTGGAGCTCCCGTTTAGTGAGAGACTGCTGCGCCGTGTCCGCCCAACCGTCAGCCAAACGGGTTTGACAGCGCCGCAACGTGCGGCTAACGTGTGCGGCGCTTTTCGAGTCGGGTGGTTTGCCCGTCCAGCGGGGCGAAGAATTTTACTGGTTGATGATGTAATGACCACCGGAGCCACGGTTAATGCCTGTGCAAAGACTCTGAAACAGGCCGGGGCGGTATCCGTGCATGTGATAACGGTGGCGAGAGGATGAAAACAACGATGGAATGATGGAGTAACGGAATCTTGTTTTCCTGATACTCCAACACTCCTATTCCCGAGGTACTTATGGCTTTACGATTCGGTAAGAAAAAATATTCGACGGTTCAGGTTCGCAAACGGGATGTTCCGGATGGTCTATGGGAAAAATGCCCCGGCTGCGGCGAAATCCTCTATGCCAAAGAACTTGAGGCCAGCCTGCAGGTTTGCCCCAAATGCGACTTCCATTTTCCGTTGGCGCGGCAAAAGCGTATCGACATGTTTGCCGATGAAGGCACCTTTGTTGAATGGGATGCCGACATGATCTCCTCCGATCCGCTCGGCTTCACCGGTAAAGACTCCTATGTCGCCAAACTCGAAGCCAACCAGAAAAAGACCGGCTTCAAAGATGCCGTCACCTGCGGCGCCGCCAAAATGAGCGGACGCGACATTGGTCTCGGCGTAATGGACTTCTCCTTCCTTGGTGCCAGTATGGGCAGCGTCGTCGGTGAAAAAATCACCCGACTCATTGAGCGCTGCACCGCTGAAAAACGTCCCTGTGTTCTGATCTGCGCCTCCGGCGGCGCCCGCATGTACGAAGGCCTCTACAGCCTCATGCAGATGGCCAAAACCAGCGCCGCGCTCGCTCGCCATGCCAAAGCCGGCCTTCCGTATATTCCCGTTTTGACCCATCCGACAATGGCCGGCGTCATGGCCAGCTTCGCCACGCTCGGCGATGTCATCGTTGCCGAACCCGGCGCACTCATCGGTTTTGCCGGCCCGCGCGTTATCAAAGAAACCACGCAGCAGGATCTGCCCGAAGGCTTTCAGCGCGCCGAATTCCTTGAAAAACACGGCCTCATCGACATGGTCGTCCCGCGCCCGCAGCTCAAAGCCCGTCTGGTTCTGGTCCTCGACTACATGACCGACAATGCTCAATAAACAATTCTCAATGTTCTATTGAACAAGGAGTTTTGGAAACTGACGTGTCGGACGTTTCTC